>CAZRXE010000275.1:0-4741 GCA_964603695.1 uncultured Heliomicrobium sp. | reverse complement strand
GGTTCCGTTCTTAGCCGTTCCAGGTAATTGTGCCAGCGCCATTGCGAACGCACGGCGAAGAACGTCAACGCTCCGAATGCCAGAATCGTCAGCGCGAACAGCACGCGCAGGTAAAGTGGAACTTTGAAATGCGCCACTTTGGCGCGGCCTTGATACTGCGATTGCAGGCACTCTTCCAGGTGTGGGCGGCTGTCTTCAAACGGCGCGGGGTCGCCTTTGAAAGCATTGAAATCCTCGCGCTGCGCGGTGTGAATGGCTTCCAGGGCGGGCGCGAAATAATCCGTACGCAAGGATTCGGGCGCTTCGCCTTTGACGACGACAGCCAGCACGGCGTGTTGGCCGGATTCAAACCAGACTTTGCGCTCTCCCATATCCAGCGTGTCAATCTGTTCGATTTCGCCGGAACCGAAAGAATCGCGGGCGAAGTTGCCGATAGTGACTTGAATGGCCGTCAGCATTCCCGAAACGATGTCGGCGTCTTGCGTAATGGTTGGATCCGCCGTGACGTGTTGCAGCAGCAAACCCGTTTGTTTGTGAATCAGAAAAACCTGTTCGACGCGAAACAGCAGCGTGTGCCGCAGCACGGTTTCGGCAAAAGACTTGCCGGTGGTGACGGCTTCCCAGCGCCATTTCACGCCCTGCCACGACAAACTGTATTTCAGCGCCTGATCGAAAGACTGCACCATCGAACTGAGCGCGACGCTGATGGCGCGGCGAATGGCCGGCCCCATCAAAGGCGAAATGGCCTCGGCCACCGGGTGCGGGTCTTTTTTGATCGAAGCGTGAAAGGCTTTGACGATGGTTGGCGAAAGGGCTTCGGAAAGGGCGTCGTCCTGCGCGTTGCGCAAGCGTATGGCTTCGGGTAGCGGGCGGCTCATTTCCCGCGCCCGGACGCGCGGATTGTTGAGCCGCTCCAGAATGTTGCTCAGTTGCAATTGCTCCGGTTCCAACAAAAGGCGGCGCAGTTCTTCCATCTCGCCCAGGGAACTTTCCGCCTCCGGCGGCGCGTCCTGCGTTGGCGCGGGTTTCGACGGAACTATGCGCAACGGAGAATCGCTCATGGCCTTATTCGTCGCCCGGCAGTTTGAATTCATTGTTCAGCCGCATTGCCAGTTCGGTGAACAGGTTCGACAGCGCGGCGCGATCCGTCTTGTCGTGGCGCAAATCGCGGGCTTCGCGCGCCAGGGCGGCGGAAAGATCGTCGTGTTTCAGGCGGATTTCATCGGCCAGATTGCGGGCTTGATCCAGCAATTGCTGGCGCAATTCGCGCTGCGCCTGGGATGTGTTTTCGTCCAGGGCGTTGATCTTATTGCCGAGAGCGCGCGCCGCGTCGCGCAATTCGCGAGTCAGATCTTCATCGGCCTGCGAACGCTGCTGATTTTCGGATCGCAGCCGGTCGCCGAGCGCGCTGATTTCCTGCTTGATGAAAGATTCCAGTGCGTCGAAACGCCGCCGTGTGTCTTCGCGGGCGTCGGCTGCTTCTTTAACCAATCGCTCTTCCAGGCGGAAAAAGCGGCGTTCGTAATCGCGCATCTGCGCGCCGAACAGTATGTCGCGAATCTTATCAATATTGCCTCCGCCGGCGACTTCCTGAAGTGTTTGAGCGGATGTGACAACTTGGGGATGACTTTGATGAGCGTCAACGTTAGGCATGGGAATGACGTTGTATTCTTCCGCAGCATTCATAATTCTTGCTCCTTGCACATAGAACTTGTGGGATGCAGGCAACTGTTGGTGATTTTCTTGCCGAAAGTTTTTCTTCTTGAACCGGAAATTGTCTTTTCTGATTTGTGGGCGCAAAGCATACTTGATGAAACCGGAAGACGGCAATGCCCGAAACAACAAAGATGAGCGAGCAAAACATGGCCACAAGACAAAACGCCGCGCGGCTGCAAACCATTTTGGGATTGGACATCGGCGGAACCAAAACCGCTGTCGTCGAAGGCACGCGCAACGCCGAAATCCTGCAACGCCTGGAACTCCAGACCGAAGCCCGGCGCGCGTTTGAAGAAACTTTTCCGCGCTTGCTGGAAACGACAAAGCGCATGCTGCAAACCGCCGCCGCCGACGGTCGCGACATTGCCGCGTTGAGCGTTTCCATCGGCGGTCCACTGCGCATTAGCGAAGGCGTGTTGATTGATCCACCGCATTTGCCCGGATGGCACGGCCTGGCTTTGAAAGCGCGATTGCAAAACGAATTTCCCGACTTGCCGGTTTTCATCGAACACGACGGCAACGCGGGTGCACTGGCCGAGTTTCACTTCGGCGCGGGACGTGACCGCGACAGATTAAAGCATCTGATCTTTTTGACTTTCGGCACGGGACTGGGCGCGGGATTGATCGTCAACGGGCAAATCCTGCACGGCGCAACCGACACCGCCGGCGAAGTCGGCCATCTGCGGCTGGCTTGGGAAGGCCCCGTGGGATTCGGCAAAGCCGGTTCCTGGGAAGGTTTCGCTTCCGGGCAAGGGCTGGTCGAACTGGCCACGCAAATGTTTCCGCGTCGCTGGTCACAAGCTACGCCCATTCGCGAGGTGGTGGACGCGATGTTGGCCGACGATGCGGACGCTTTGCGCGTCGCCGCCGAAGCCGGCAAGTGGATGGGGCGCGGAATGGCTTTGTTGGTGGATACGCTCAATCCGCAAATGATCGTGCTGGGTTCGCTGGCCGTGGCGCTGGGCGAGCGCGTGCTTGCGCCGGCGCGGCAAGTGTTGGCCGAGGAAGCTTTGCCGCAAGCCGCAGCGGCTTGCGAAATCGTTCCGGCCAAACTCGGCAAACGCATCGGCGACGTGGCCGCGCTAATGGCGGCGATTGTCGCATCGAGGTGAGCAACGAAAGTGATGTCTTGCAATTGGTCAAACACATTGAAGCTTTCCTGGCTGCGGCTGGCCGCGCTTTCTTTATCCGCAAGCGCCGCGCTCGGTTTGCCCTTGATCCAACGCAGCGACGCGCAAACTGCGCAGCCGCGCATAGCCTTTGCCGGATGGACACTGGTGGCTGAATCCTGCACGATGCCGGACGGCCTGGTCGAACCGGGCGAAAGGGTGACGCTGAGCATTGCGCTGCAAAACATCGGTACGGCCAACACTAGTCAGCAATTGGTCGCCGCGTTGCAGGAAAGCGGTGGCGTGCTTGCGCCCGGCGGCGCGCAGGATTTCGGCAGGCTTTCGGCCAACGGCCCGCCCGTGGCGCGCAATTTCAGTTTTACCGCCGCCGATCAACAACTCGGCACGAATATCACACTGACCTTTCGGCTATCGGACAATGGCGTCAATCGCGGCACGGTCAGCACAACGATTGCGCTCGGCCTAATGGTGCGCGAAGCCGATCCGGGACTTTGCACAACGGGCTTCACGGCCAGTTCGCCCAGCCCTTGCCGGTTGACGCATTGCGTCAGCACGCGCCGCCCGCCTTTTCCCGTCGGCAATTACACTGTGATTTGCGACACTGACGCGCCTTCGCGCTTCACGCTGTTGCTGACCGTCAAAGATGTCGAACCGCCGCGTATCGCTTGTCCGGCAGGCGTGACGGTCAACGCGGCAAACGGCATGTCAGCGGCGGTGACTTATCCGCCGGTCACGGCCACGGACAATTGTCAGGCGACGGTCAGTTGCACTCCGACTTCCGGCGCGACCTTTCCGCTGGGCGTGACCAAAGTGACCTGCACGGCGACGGACACTTCCGGTAACACGGATGCGTGCGCGTTCAACGTGACGGTGAATCAGGAATTCGGCCAGCCATTGCCGCCGAGCGCCGTAAGCAGCGATCAAAAGCCGGGTTCTGTGCTGGCCTTTCCGGTCTACACTTCCGGCGCGGCGTCTTCGCAATCGCAAAACACGCGCATCGCCCTGACCAACACCGAAGCTTCGCGCCAGACCTTCGTTCATCTGTTTTTCATCAGCAACACTTGCTCGGTCAGTGACAGTTTCATCTGTCTGACGCCGCAACAGACGATGACTTTTTTGGCGTCGGATTTCGATCCGGGAACGACAGGCTACCTGTTGGCCGTGGCGACGGACGGCGCAGGCTGTCCGGCGAACTTCAACTTTCTGATCGGCGATGAATACGTGAAGTTTCAAAGCGGCCATGCGGCGAATGTCGGCGCGGAAGCCTTCGCCGCATTGCCCGGATTTCAGGCCTGCGCCAGCGGCGCGATGTCGGCGACGATTAATTTCGACGGCGTGCGATACAGCCTGGCACCGCGCGTGATTGCGGCGGATAACTTCGCCAGCCGCGTTGACGGCAACAATCACCTCTATTTCATCAACCGGCTGGGCGGCGATTTTCGCGTCGGTGCAAGCACGCTGGGGACGCTGTTGGGAACGGTTTATGACGACGCGGAAAACGCGGTCAGTCTTTCGTTTTCCGCCGGCTGTCAGTTCGGCGGTTATCCGTTCAACTCCTGGCCGCGCGCGGGACTGCGCTTTGAAACGTTCATTCCCGCCGGACGAAGCGGCTGGATGACGATTGCCGGTCAATCCGACATTGCGCTGTTCGGCGTAATGCTCAACTTCAATCCGAATTTCAAAGAGCAAGCGACGGCATACACACAAGGTCACAGGTTTCATCACCTGATGCTGACCAACGCCGCCGGCATTACTATTCCGGTGATTCCACCAAACTGTTGACTGAACGTGGACTTTAGTTTGGGAGTAGGGCAACCTGCCGAGGTTGCCGCGCGTGATTGAAAGACGTTTTAGAAGCCAACAAGGCAACCTCGGCAGGTTGCCCTACTTTTTCG
>CAZRXE010000274.1:0-3265 GCA_964603695.1 uncultured Heliomicrobium sp. | reverse complement strand
GCCTATCCGAACGCGGGTTTGCCGAATCCGCTGTTGCCCACCGGCTTTCCTGAAACTCCTGAAACGATGGCTCCGCAATTGGCGGAGTGGGCGGCCAACGGCTGGCTGAATTTCGTCGGTGGCTGTTGCGGTTCGACGCCGGATCACATTCGGGAAATCGCCAAAGCCGTCAAAGGCTTCGCTCCGCGCAAACCCGCGCAGCCTGAACCTTATCTGCGGCTGTCCGGCCTGGAAGCTCTGACCATTCGTCCCGAAACCAACTTCGTCAACATCGGCGAACGCACCAACGTCACCGGTTCGCCGAAATTTTCCAAACTGATTTTGAACAATCAGTACGAAGAAGCTCTGGCTGTCGCGCGTCAGCAAGTTGAAAACGGCGCGCAGTTGATTGACGTCAACATGGACGAAGGCATGCTCGATTCGGAAAAAGCCATGGTGCATTTTCTGAACCTAATTGCTTCGGAGCCGGACATTGCTCGTGTGCCAGTGGTGATTGATTCGTCGAAATGGTCTGTCATCGAAGCCGGTTTGAAATGCTCTCAGGGCAAAGCCGTCGTCAATTCGATTTCGATGAAAGAAGGCGAGGAAAAGTTCATCGAACAGGCGCGGCTGATTCGACGTTACGGCGCGGCGGTCATCGTCATGGCTTTTGACGAAAAAGGCCAAGCCGACAATTACCAGCGGCGCATTGAAATCTGCGAACGCGCTTATCGCATTTTGGTTGATGAAGTCGGCTTCCCGCCGCAAGACATCATCTTCGATCCGAACATTCTGACCGTCGCCACGGGCATTGAAGAACATAACAACTACGCCGTGGATTTCATCGAAGCCACGCGCTGGATCAAACAGAACCTGCCTGGCGCGAAAGTTTCAGGCGGCGTCAGCAACATTTCGTTTTCCTTCCGTGGCAACAACGCCGTCCGCGAAGCCATGCATTCGGCGTTTCTGTATCACGCCATCAAAGCCGGTCTGGATATGGGCATCGTCAACGCGGGGCAGTTGGCTGTTTACGATGAAATCCCGAAAGACCTGTTGGAATTGGTTGAAGACGTATTGCTCAATCGGCGACCGGACGCGACCGAACGGCTGGTGAATTTTGCCGAATCCGTTAAACAGCGCGGCAAAGCTGAAATCGTTGAAGATGAATGGCGCAGCGGCTCTGTCGAAGAGCGTTTGTCGCACGCTTTGGTCAAAGGCATTGTCGAATACATCGAAGCCGACACCGAAGAGGCGCGGCAAAAATACGGACGCCCGCTCAACGTCATTGAAGGGCCGTTGATGGACGGTATGAACGTCGTTGGCGATCTGTTCGGTTCGGGCAAGATGTTTTTGCCGCAAGTCGTCAAATCGGCGCGCGTGATGAAAAAGGCCGTGGCTTATTTGCAGCCTTACCTGGAAGCTGAAAAGACTGCTGAAACCAAAGCGCAAGGCAAAGTGTTGCTAGCCACTGTCAAAGGCGACGTTCACGACATCGGCAAAAACATCGTCGGCGTGGTGCTGGGTTGCAACAATTACGAAGTGATTGATCTGGGCGTGATGGTTCCTTGCGAACGGATTTTGTCTGCCGCCAAAGAGCACAATGTGGACATCATCGGTTTGAGCGGATTGATTACGCCGTCGCTGGACGAAATGCAGCACGTCGCCCGCGAAATGCAGCGTGAAGGTTTCACCGTGCCGCTGCTGATTGGCGGGGCGACGACTTCGCGGGTACATACGGCGGTGAAAATCGCGCATCATTACGAACCGCCCGTGGTTCACGTGTTGGACGCTTCGCGCGCCGTGCCGGTGGTCGGTGCATTGACCAGTGACGAAAACCGCGCGCCGTTCGCTTTGCAAAATCAAAAGCAGCAGCAACGCGACCGCGAAATGCACGAAGCCGGCAAGGCACAACGCACCATCTTGTCCATCGAACAAGCCCGCGCCAATCGCACGCCGATTGATTGGGCGACGACCGAAATCGCCAAGCCGGAATTCATCGGCACGCGGCTGCTGAAAAATTACCGGCTGGAAGAAATCGTTCCGTTTATTGATTGGTCGCCGTTCTTTCACACCTGGGAACTGGCGGGCGTTTTCCCGCGCATTCTGGATGACGCGACAGTCGGCGCGCAGGCGCGCAAGCTTTATGAAGACGGGCAAAAGCTGCTGGAACAAATCATCAGCCGCCGAGCCTTGCGCGCCAATGCTGTTTACGGCTTCTGGCCGGCGAATTCGGTTGGCGATGACATTGAGATTTACGCGGATGAAGCGCGCAGCCGCGTGCTGACGCGGGTTTGCACACTGCGCCAGCAAAGCGAAAAGCGCGCAGGCCAATTCAATCAGGCGCTCAGCGATTTCATCGCGCCGCGCGAATCCGGGCGGATTGATTATCTAGGCGCATTCGCCGTCACCGCCGGCATCGGGATGGAAGAACTTTGCGCGCGGTTTGAACGCGATCACGACGATTACAATTCGATTATGGCCAAAGCCCTGGCCGACCGGCTGGCCGAAGCCTTCGCCGAACTCGTCCACAAACGAGCGCGCGAAGATTGGGGTTACGGCAAATCTGAAAGCTTTGCCAACGAAGAGTTGATCAAAGAAAAATATCGCGGCATTCGTCCCGCGCCCGGCTACCCGGCCTGTCCCGATCACACCGAAAAGCGCAAGTTGTTTGACCTGCTCGAAGCGGAGAAACACGCGGGCGTTCATTCAACCGAAAGCTTCGCGATGTTTCCGGCAAGCTCTGTCAGCGGCTGGTACTTCGCGCATCCTGATTCGCAATACTTTGTCGTCGGCAAAATCGAACGCGATCAGGTGGAAGATTACGCGCGGCGCAAAGAAATGGAGTTGCGCGAAGTCGAACGTTGGCTTGCGCCGAATTTGAATTACGAAGTTTGAAAGTCATGATTTGCCGTCTTTAGCTTGCCGGCTTGTCAGGCTTAGGCTAAAAGGACAGACAACTTACCACCAACTTTCATCTGAGGAGCGCAATAATCATGGATCGTCGAGAGTTCATTAAAACATCGGCGTCGTCGGCAATCGTCGTGACGGCAACGGGGCTGGCAACTGCGGGAATGACGGCAAGTTCGTATGCGCGCATTTTGGGCGCGAACGACCGGATTCGTTTGGGCGGCATCGGCCCCGGAGATCGCGGCAGCGGGCGCGTGGCGACGGCGCAAAAGCTGGGCGCGGATATTGTCGCGCTGGCGGATGTGAACAAGGCCATGCTGGAAATGGCGCAAAAGAAACTTACCGCGTCGGTTGAAAAGACCTACGTGGATTACAACGA
>CAZRXE010000273.1:0-1532 GCA_964603695.1 uncultured Heliomicrobium sp. | reverse complement strand
GCAGTCCGAGCAAACGGCGCGAACGCCAGTCCGATTGGAAAAGTGAATGGTTTCCTTGTATTCCTGATATACGTTGTCACGCATTTCATGGCATGAAATACAGAACTCAAGCGTGTTGGTGGCTTCCATTACGGTATTAAAGCCCCCCCAAAAGAAAATGCCTGCGATAAAGCCAACTGAGAGCAAACCCAATAATGAATATTTAGTGCTTGGTTGGCGCAGTGATTTGAGAATGTTTTTCATTAAATTGGCATACTTAATTGCGAGTTGATTACTAAGCGATCTGAAAAACAAAGGTGATCGTCAGTAAATCAAGTGCTCGAATATTGCGGCGTATGGCGAGCGATCCTTGGGCTATTTCAAGGATCGCTGCACTGCAGCTCCAAGCACGCTTGAGAGGAACAGCGATTAGGTTAATCGGCTAATGCCTTGATCACATCTTCTGGAGAGTGAATGGTGCCGAGCGTAGTCGGACTGCCCCAGCGAACGTGGAATTTATTCTCTTTAACCTGTGCCAGAGAGAGCATCAGATTGTTGAATGCGGTCAGATCATCAGTCTCAAAGTAGGTAATGAAATCGGTGTCATCTAAGCCGGTGGAATGGTACAACTTGCGCTTGACGTTCACGAGATAGGCCAAGGTAGGCGCCGTGTGAACTTCCATTTCCTTCAGACGATCTTCCGGCGACATGTTCCACCATTCCGCGTTTTTCTTGACGGGAATTACGATCACATATCGTGGTGCCGGCCCGCTATAGGTAGCAGAACTAAGTCCAGCATTCAGCCCAGGAGACTTGTCTTTGCTGATGTAGTTCAAGGGCTTTGTTACACCGACAAGGGTCTCGAATACATCAGCATTCTTGCCGACAGTTGTCGAGCGGAATTCGCGCATGAAGGTCTGGGCTTTTGCCAAGTCGTAGGCGTTGATGCGGAAAAAAAAGTCAGAATTGGTTTCCAGGCCACGTGTCAGGTAGAGATCAACCAGAACGTTATCCTTATGCTTCTCAATTAGTTTCTTGACTTCTTCTGCGGCACCCTTGCGTTCCATTGCTGGCACCTTGTTCCAATCCGGGCGTAATTTGAACATTGTAAAAACACCGAAGACCCCGGGCTGGGTCAAGATAGTTCCTCGCTCAATTTTCATAGGTTGCATTGCCTGCTGAGCCACAACAGGTGACGAAGCCATCGCGATGGCCGCACCGATAGTAGTGGCGATGAGACTCAATTTGAAACTGCGAATTGATATGTTTTGCATGGATATCTCCTTTTGTGAAATGAATTAACGAAATCTAAATTTAATAAATGCTGGAGTTTTGATGCTTAAACTCCTTCGCAAGTCGACTTTACGAATTAATTTCCCGCAGAATTTCTTGTAGATCAGCCTCCACAAATTTTTCAGCTAGATCTGTCATGGCAACAAAAAACTGGGTTGAAACCTTTGCGTTTACCTCCGCTCGCACAAGAGGTAACCAAGCCACCAAGTGACGCTCCAGAAAATCTCGTTGAGCCCGTTGGTATGCATTTGGTGGCAGGC
>CAZRXE010000272.1:0-4091 GCA_964603695.1 uncultured Heliomicrobium sp. | reverse complement strand
CAGTTGGCCTACAGTGTGGCCTATGAATTGGGCTTGTTATCGCCGCTGACTTACGAAACCAAATCCACCAGCACGGCGCGCGATTTGTTTTACACCTACGACGCCATCAGACACTTTCGCGCTTCGCAACCCGGTCAAAGCCAGAACGAAAACAGCAACGCGCTCAATTTCATTACCTGGAATGCGCTGGGCGAAGCCGTGTTGCGTTCGCAGCCCAAAGACAAGGTCGGGAAATGGCTGGTTGACGGTTTTGAACACGCCGGCGCGTCTCGTTCGGTGGTGTTGATTGATGAAATTGACAAAGCGCCGCGCGATTTTCCAAACGATTTGCTCAATGAAGTCGAGCAGCTTTTCTTCCGTGTTCCCGAATTGGGCAACGAGCGGATTGACGCCAATCCAGACCTGCGCCCGATTCTGGTGCTGACCAGCAATTCCGAAAAGAACCTGCCGGATGCCTTTCTGCGGCGATGCGCGTATTACCACATCAAATTCCCCAACCGTGCCGAACTGGCCGAAATCGTTTACAAGCGCGTGGGCGGATTTGCCGGCAGTGAAACTCCGCTGCTGAAAGACGCGCTTGATCTGTTCAGCCTGCTGCGCGACGAGAAAAAACGAAACTGGGAGAAAAAACCTGCGACGGCGGAATTGATCGGCTGGCTGACCGTCTTGCGCGAACTGGGCGCAAAGTTTGAACAACCTTTGCGCGACCAGTCCGATGTGCTGAAAAAGAGCATCAGCGCCCTGGTCAAAGGCTCCAAAGATCAGGACTACGTCACTGATTTGGTCATCAACCGAAAGTGGTAACAGATGCCGGGGCGTATTTGGAGTGCGACGGCGATGGCGTCGCTTTGGTAGTCCGGCGGCAATCGTAGCGATCCGGGGTAGCGCGGCACTGAACCGGCTTCGTCTTCAGAAAGGACTACCAAAGCGGTAGCTTCAGCTCCCGCACTCCAAAGTGCCCGCGACATCAGAATTTTCTCCGAACAATGCCGACACCGACCGTACAACTCGAAGACCTGCTAGACCTGCGCGAAGAGTTGCGCAGCGCCGGATTCGATCCCGGATTGCAGCGCGCCATCGCCGCGCACAACCTGTTGCTGGCGCTGGCCGCGCAAGGCCGTTTGCCCGCCGATCCGCGCGACTGGCAAACCTGGCTGGCACCGGTCTTTTGCTCCACGCGAAACGAACAGGAAGAGTTTTACCGCCGCTTTCCCGGCTGGGTTGCGCGGCATTTGGATTTGGCAGCTTCGGCAAGTCAGGCGAAAGACACGGCGACAAAGACTGCCGTCACCGAAACGCTGCCGGATAATCGCGTTCGTAAGGTGTGGGCAACGGCGCTGGTCGCATTGGTTGTTCTGGCCGGACTGAGTTGGATTTGGTTGCGACGGCAGGAAGCTTCTCGCAACAATCCGATCAATTCACCGGAAGAACAAACCACCGTCTCGCCCAAACCCAAACCTAGCGGACTTGTACTTGCCGACAACGATCCGCCCGCGACCCCGCAGCCCTCGCCGACTCCGATAACGCCGCCGTCACGTTTCAGCCTGAAAGCCTGGCAAATCGCGTTGATTCTGGCTCCGTTTGCGCTTTATGCGCTGTGGCTGTTGTGGCGTTGGCTGTCGCGGCAAGCCCTGCTGCAACGATTGCCGGACAACAAACTGCCGCAACTGCACGACCTGAAAGTCGAAGGCATCGAAGGCAAATTGTTTGCGTCGGCGCAATTGAGGCGGTTGCTGTTGGGATTGCGCCGCCCGCGTCCGATGGCGGTGCGTGAATTGAACATTCCGGCGACGGTGCGGGAAACCATTCGGCAGGGCGGAATGTTCACGCCGGCGTATGGCGCGCGGCGGTCTTCGCCGGAATACCTGCTGCTGATTGACCGCGCCGGCGCGCACGATGAACAGGCCAACGTCGCCGATGAATTGCGGTTGCGATTGACGGAAAACGGCGTCTTTGTCGAATCGTACTATTTTCAAAGCGACGCCCGATCCTGCCGCAGCGCCACAAAAGACGAAGCTGCGGTGAGTTTGCGGCAACTGGCCGGGCGTTATCCTGACCATCGCTTGCTGGTTTTCAGCGACGGGGCCGGATTTTTCGACCCGTTCACGGGCAGGCCGCAACGCTGGCTGGAACAGTTCACGCCGTGGGAACAGCGCGTCTTGCTGACGCCCGAAGCGCCCGCGCAATGGGGTGCGCGCGAACGCGAACTGGCCCGGCGCGAATTCGTGCTGCTGCCCGCCTCGGCTTCCGGCATTGAAGAGTTGGGCGAATGGCTCAATTACGGATTGATTCCCGCGCCGGAAACGCCTGCCGCTCGACCGTTTCCCGAAGTCATCGAAGAGCGTCCGCAGCGTTGGCTGGAACGGCAGAAACCTTTGCCCGACGAACTGGAAGAGCTTTCCGCGCAAGTCCGCGATTACCTGGGGCCGGACGGCTGGGATTGGCTGGCCGCCTGCGCCGTTTACCCGGAAGTGACCTGGGAATTGACGCTTTATCACGGTTATTGGCTGTTCGGCGGCGATGAACAATGGCGCGAAGCCTGGGCCGAAAGAGTGTTGCGGCTGGTGCGCTTGCCCTGGTTCCGGTACGGCACAATGCCCAATTGGTGGCGCGAACACCTGCTGGGAAGTTTGTCGCGCAGCCGGGAAAACGTCGTTCGGCAAGGCATCGAACGCCTGTTGCGCAGCG
This sequence comes from uncultured Heliomicrobium sp., assembly GCA_964603695.1. Classification (GTDB taxonomy): domain Bacteria; phylum Acidobacteriota; class Blastocatellia; order RBC074; family RBC074; genus RBC074. The sequence goes on along the minus strand of CAZRXE010000272.1, from coordinate 1,403 downwards.
CGCTGAATCCTGACGAGCCGGTCACGCTGGAATACGCCGAACCGGGCAAGCAACGCCTGCGTGCGCGCGTGCAGGCGTGGTGGCAGCGGCAACGGTTGTATTGGGGATTGCGAACCGTGGAACCGGAAGAACCGTTGCGCGATTACGTCTTCCTGCGCTTTCTGGCCGGACAGCGTCCGAACCGTTTGAGCGTCAGCGTGCCGACGGAAATCCTGCGGCGGTTGTTGTTCAAAGACGGTCAACCGGCGCTGGGTTTGCGTCCGTTGACGATGTTTCTGCTGACCAGCGCGGCTTCGCTGGTGTTGTTAAGGGGCTTTTATCTGAATCTGTATACTGATATGAATGATCCGGCGAGCCAGCCTTCTACATATACCGCAGCGATTGAAAAAATACGTTATTGGGTTGAATTGAAGGATCAAGCATCTTCACGGGCAACTGGAAATCTGGCTGCTGGACAATCATTCCAAATACATTTCAAGACGCGCGAAGATATGTATCTGTACCTGCTGGCGTCCAATGAACGCAATCGATTGGTTCCCTATGTCGTTGATACTTTGGTTAAAGCAGAAACAACTTTTATTTTTCCGACCGGAGAAGGTGTTTGGATTCAAAGCACTAAAAACAAGTTACCGCTTACGGTTTTATTGACTCGCGATCGAATTGAGGATTTCAGAGAGTTCGCGAAGAGAGCTAGTCAAAAGTCCTCTCAGGAGGAAGCAATTGCGTTATTAAAAGCTTTGGTAGGAGCGGTTTCCCCCGATTATATTGAAGACTTCGGTGGACACAGTGTGAACATTATTTCTGTGAAAGGCAATGGAGAAGGTCGGTCATTGATTTTCGATATTGTACTCTCTCAGGCAAGTATAGTTGGTACTATGCTAATTCCAACAAACGAAACCATTCGGTAGGCAAGATGCGGGCGAATTCATTCGGATTGTTCGATACTCAGAGTAATGTGTGGGAGCGGTGCGAAGATGTTTGGCATGACAATTACCACGGTGCGCCAACAACCGGCTCCGCTTGTTGAGTGGTGGGACTCAAGTCTCAGGGCACTGCGCGGCGACTCGTGGCCCAACGATGGTCTCAATTGTCGCTCCGCCCTCCGCCTCAGGCTTGTACCCGGTGTCCGCAACTTCATTATCGGTTTTCGTGTTGTGGTGTCTGCGCGGACTTCGGTCCCTTGACCCTTGAACCCTTGAACCCTTGACACTCGGTACTCGACCCTCTGCGAGCGAAGCGATAGCGGAGCGAGCAGAAAATTTTTTTGAGAATTTCGAATTATGAAAAAGAAACCCGTAAGAACGGATGAATTGCCGATCATCCAGAAAACTTATGACTTGATTGTCTGGTTTGTGCCGATTCTGAATCGGTTGCCGCGCAGTCATAAATTCATGATTGGCGAC
>CAZRXE010000271.1:0-5104 GCA_964603695.1 uncultured Heliomicrobium sp. | reverse complement strand
CACGACGCATACGCGCCCGTAGCTTTCAGAAAATTGCTTGTTGGCTGGTCGAAATCGAAATGATCGTCCTCGTTGAACAAAATCGGCATTGCGCGGTAGCCGTCCACTTTGCGCGTGAGCGCGACCATTTCGGCGATGCGGTTCGGGTCTTTGACGCCGTTGCCATGCAGCAACAAAAAATCCGCCACTGCCACCAGATTCGGACGCGGAAGGCTGTTGCCGTTGTAACTGGCGCTGACCGGCAATCGGCGTCCGCCTTTTTTCATGGATTGCGCCAGCGTGATGAGTTCGTGAATGCGGTCGGCTTTGATGATCGGTTGATCGTAAGCGCGGTTGTCGCACTCGTTGGCAATTTCTACCAGCACGTTGCGGTAGTCTTTTTCCAGTAACCATCTTGTCGCTTCTTTGGTTGCGCGAACAACCGCCGCATCATCGCGCAAGCGTTGATCCTGCCCGAAATAAAAATATCCGACGATGGCAACCAGGCCGAGTTCATCGGCGCGATCCAGAATGCGTTCCAGCCGCGCCAGATAATCGCCGCGCAAACTGCCATCGGCTTCAAACGCACTGTTGTGCCACGGCTGTTCCGTGGAATAACCCTGCGGACTGCCGCCCTGAAAATTGATTGTGAACCCGAGTAATCCGTGCCGTCTCCATTCCGGCATTGCGGCCAGGAATTCGCGCGTGTTGCGTTCGGCGTCCCATTGGCCAGTGTCCGGGTACTTCCACCGCGCGACCGTTTCTGGATTGCGGTCGTCGTAAATGCCCTGCACCATCCGCGAATTCATCAGCAAACCTTCAATCTTCATGCCTTTGTAACTGCGCCCGGCATACGTCGGCTTGCCGTTGATGAAAAACTGTTCGCCGCGAATGCTGACCGTCGTGCGGCGTTTGGGCGCGAAGCGGATAAAACCTGGGAATGCCATTGTGGGGAACAGCCCTATAAAATTTCGACGGTTCATATTGTTTGTCTCAAGTTATTCATCCAAATCGTAACCGAGCGGCGGCACTGCCTCACCACACTCGGGACAAGAGGATTCTTCAGGCAATTCCATCATTGCATTGCCCAGTTTTGCATGTCCGCGAAAGACAGCAAACGCTCCCAACAGTACAGTCAGGTCTTTTTCTTCCCAAGTTTCCACTAGACATTCAAGCGCCAGCCTTGCGGCCTGTTCAAGAGCAGTGTGGTAGTCCTTCTTGAGAAATGCTGGCAATTCAGGCGACTTTTTTCTATGACGGCAAGCTTCAATACACGCGATGAAATGCAGGTAATGAAGTCTCTCGACCACAGGTTTTGTTGCCACGATGGCCACGATGTGCGGCAACGCAGCGTAGGATGCGGTGTACACATCCGATTGGTGACACAACGAACTCCACAACGAAAACCACGGTTCAGACTCAAAGTTTTCCGGGGGCGCAGCCGTTTTCAGTTGTTCAAGCAAGCCAGGAATATCCTGTGCTGTCCCATAAGCGTGCGAAAGGCTTTTCCAATTTGGGCTATCCAATTCAAGCATGACTTACCAGCCAATTGCGCAGCCGTCTTTGCGCGGATCAGAACCGCCGAAGAGTGCGCCGGTTTTCGGATCAATCCAGATGGCCTGATAGCCGCCGAACATGCCCGGCGCGATGGTCAGGCGGTGGCCTTTGGCTTCGAGTGTTTTGCGAACGTCTGCGCCGATAGCCGATTCCAGCGCCAGACCGCTTTCAAAATCGCGGAAGCGCGCCTGTTCGCCGGCCTGCTGTACGTCCATGCCGAAATCAATCATGTTCAACAAAACCTGTGCGTGGCCTTGTGCCTGCATATCGCCGCCCATCACGCCGAAGGTCAGCCAGGGTTTGCCGTCCTTGAAGACCATCGCCGGAATCAGCGTGTGGAAAGGGCGTTTGCCGCCTTCGAGTTTGTTCGGATGTTTGGGATCAAAGGAAAAGCCCGCGCCGCGATTGTGCAGGATGATGCCTGTGTCACCCGCGACCAAGCCCGAACCGAAGGCGCTAAAAATGCTTTGAATAAAGGAAACGGCGTTGTGGTCTTTATCCACCACGGTCAGATAAACCGTGTCTTCGCCGCCGCGCGGGCCTGGTGTGTCGCCGGCGGCTTTATTGGCGTCAATCTTTTTGCGTAGCTCGGCGGCGTAATCTTTCGAGAGCAATTTTTCGAGCGGCGCTTTGTAAAACGCCGGATCGGCAATGTGCTGGGCGCGGTCGGCGTAAGCCAGTTTTTTCGCTTCGACCAGCAGGTGCAGATACTCCGCTGAGTTATGGCCGAGGCTTTTCACATCGTAACCTTCCAGAATGTTCAGCATTTCCAGTACGGCCAAACCCTGATTGTTCGGCGGCAGTTCGTAAACGGTGTGACCGCGATACGTGGTGCTGATCGGGTCGAGCCAATTCGAGGTGTGGTTGGCAAAGTCTTCGGCGGTGTGCAGACCGCCTTGCGCTTGGGCGAAGCGGACGATTTTCGCGGCGAGTTCGCCCTTGTAAAACACGTCGCGGCCTTTAGCGGCGATAAGCTTCAAACTGTTCGCCAGATTCTTGTTGGTGAAGATTTCACCCGGCGCGAGCGGTTTGCCGTTCGGCAAAAACGTGGCAGCAAAATCTGCGTTGGCTTTGTGTTGCAGAGCGTTGTCCCAATCAGCGGCGATAACATCGGTGACCGGAAAACCACGCTCGGCGTATTCAATCGCCGGTTGCAGCACCTGCGCCAAAGTCATCGTGCCGGAACGTTCCAGCAGCTTCGCCCAGCCGTCCACAGCGCCCGGAACTGTGACGGTGTGAATGCCGTGTTGCGGCGTTTTCATTACGCCCAGCTTTTTCAGAGCCTCAATGCCTGCGGCTTTGGGCGCGCGTCCGCTGGCGTTCAGCGCCTTCAGCTCTTCTGTTTTGGCGTTCCAAACCAGCGCGAACAAATCGCCGCCCGGGCTGACCATCATCGGTTCGACCACGCACAGAACTGCTGCGGCGGCGACGGCGGCGTCCACGGCGTTGCCGCCTTGTTGCAGGATGCGCAATCCCGCCGCCGAAGCCAGCGGTTGGCTGGTTGCCACCATTCCATTCATTGCGCGCACGGTGGAGCGCGTGCGCCCGCCGCCTTTGGCCGGTTTGTCGCCGACGGAGTTTTGAGAGTTCACGGAAATCATAGATGTCGCCAGAACCACGAACGCAAGCGTGCAGGCAGCAAGCTTAGAGCGGAGCATTGGGATTCCCTCCACAGGATTCAGTTGTCACGGTTTTTAGTTTCTGGTGCAAGACCCGCGCGAATCAGGCGCGGAAAGAAAAGCCGCGACTATCATACGCAAGCCGGGCGGCAAGCGGAAAGACTTGCGAGCTGCTGTCGTGAATTTTCAACTTGCCGTAAGCCAAGCGTTCTTTTGCTCCTGAAGCACAGCCAAACGGCCAATTGACAAAATCAGACTTGAGCAGATAAGTTCGGCGTCGTTATCAAGCATTTCCCTTTTGAAAGCATCAATCTGATTTTCCCGCTATGGTGGCAAGAAAGTTCATTATTTCCGGCGCGGTTCAGGGCGTCGGCTATCGCTTTTTCGCGATGCGCGCAGCAGCGCGACATCAGGTGTTCGGCACTGTTCGCAACCTACCCGACGGTCGCGTGGAAGTTCTGGCCGAAGGTGACCGCGAGGCGATGGACGAGTTCAAAAACGATCTGGCTGCCGGCCCGATGATGGCTGAAGTCACTGACTTGGAAGAAACCGATCTCCCCGTCACCGGACGTTATCGCGATTTCCGCATTGACCACTGAAGCTCATCACCAAATTTCACCGAAGGAGACCAATCCCCAATGTCTGTTCCGACAGAACAAGAACTGAAAGCCTTGATCCGCGAAATCCCGGACTTTCCCAAACCCGGCATTCTCTTTTACGACATCACGACTTTGTTGAAAGACCCCACTGGCTTTCGCGACGTGATTGACGGCCTGACCGAAAGCTTCAAAGGTCAAAAGATTGACGCCGTACTCGGCATCGAAGCGCGCGGCTTTATTTTCGGCCCGGCGCTGGCCTATCACCTGGGCGCAGGCTTCGTGCCGGTTCGCAAACCAAAAAAGCTGCCCGCTGAAGTCGAAAGCTGGAGCTACGATCTGGAATACGGCAAAGACACGTTGGAAATTCACCGCGACGCTGTCGGCAAAGGCCACAACGTCGTCATTGCCGATGACCTGCTGGCCACGGGCGGCACGGCGGAAGCCGTGACGAAACTGGTTGAAAAGCTCGGCGGCAATGTCGTCGGACTCTCGTTCGTCGTCGAGTTGGAATTTTTGAAAGGCCGCCAACGGTTGAGTAATTACAACGTGTTTTCCCTGTTGAAATACCAATCCTGATTTTTCCCTGAAACTGTTTCCATTCTCAGTCCGGTAAAGCTGAGCTTTGCCGGACTTTTCATTTCCCGAAAGCCATTACACCGCCAAGCTTCTGAGCTACACTTTCGCCTCGCCACAAATTCAAAAGGATGATTCCACGATGACAAAGAAGACCTTCGGGCTGGGCATGCTGTTGTTTGCGCTGCTGGGCAGCGGGTTCAAACAACAGCCGGATTTCGATTTGTTGGTTCGCAATGGCCGCGTAGTTGACGGCACAGGCAATCCATCTTTCATCGCCGATGTTGGCATTCGCGAAGGCAAAGTCGCGGCGATTGGACGGCTCTCAGACCGCAAAGCCGCGCGCACAATTGACGCCGCCGGGTTGGTTGTCGCCCCCGGCTTCATTGATATTCACAACCATTCTGACGACACGATTCTGGAAGACGGCAATGCCGAAAGCATGGTGCGACAGGGCGTAACCACGATGATTTTTGGCGAAGGAGGTTCCGCTGCGCCTTCTGAAAAGTGGAAGGATTTTTCCAGCTACTACGCCGAATTGCTGCGCCAAGGCATTTCAACCAACGTCGGTTCGTACATCGGATCAAGCACGGTTTGGACAACGGTTCACGGCAGCAAAGCTGGCCCAGCGAGAGCGGACGAACTCAAACAGATGCGCGCCGTCGTTCGCCTGGCAATGGAACAAGGTGCGCTGGGCGTCGCCAGCAGTTTAAGCGGCCCGCCCGGCGTCTGGATTGACACCGACACGCTGGTGGCCATGTGCGAAGTCGCCAGCGA
>CAZRXE010000270.1:0-6847 GCA_964603695.1 uncultured Heliomicrobium sp. | reverse complement strand
GTCGGTGGCGCGAACGACGATGGTGTGGAGTCCGAAGGGCGCGGCATTGGTCACCGAAACGACGCCCGAACTATTGACAGTTGGCGCAGTGGTCAAAGGCGGCGTGACGCTGACGATTTGATAGCCGGTGATCGAGCCGTTGTCGGTGGCCGTGGCCGGCGTGACGGTCGTGGCATCGTTCAACGCCACGCCGGAGATGGGATAAGTCAAGCTGGGCGCGGAGTTGGCTGTGACGTTGACCGTCAGATTGGCTGTGGCCGCGCCGTTGTTGGAGTCAGTGACGGTCAGCACGACGGTGTTCGCTCCGACCGCCGCCGCACAAATTGCGGCGATGTTGGCACTGATCGTGCCGTTGTTATTGGTGATGGCAGTGACGCTGATGCCTGTCGGAACGGTCGTCGCCGTCACGACCAGACTTCCAGCCGGCGTGTCGTTGTCGCTGACGCTGGCGATGGTTGAAGTGCTGCCCGTCGTGCCTTGTTGTCTGGTCAGGGACGCGCCCGCCGTGATGGTTGGCAGATTGTTACTAACGGTCAGCGTGAAGGTAACATCCGAGGTAGCTCCGCAGTTATCCGTAACCCGGATGGTGATGGTGTGAGCGCCGACCGGAGCCGCGTTACCAATGGAAACCGCGCCTGAAGCATTAACCGAAATCGTGCCGATGTAAGTTCCTTGCGATTGAATCGAGTAACTCGCAATGAAGCCGTTATCCATCGCCGAAACGGGAGCGTTGGTTGTAGAGGCTCCGGCATTCACCGAAGCATTCGCGTAGGTCACGCTCGGCGCGGTATCGGCCGTCACGTTGACTGTCAACACGGATGTTACGGCGTCGCCCGGGCTGTCGGTTACACGAATGATAAGTGTCGAATCGGTCGCCGTGCAGGAAGCGGCCACGTCGGCAGTGACCATGCCCTGAGCATTGACGCTCAGGCCGGTAATAGTCACACCCGTTCCGGTGAGCGGCGTGGCCGTCACGGCCAGTGTATTGGGGGGCTGATCCGCGTCACCGACGGCGGCAATTTGTTGGAGCGCCGCCAGGCTTCCTTGTTGTTGCGTGATCGTCGTCGCGGCAACGGTCGGAGCGTTATTGATTCGGCGACACGATGAAAACTCCGACGAGTTGCCCGAATTGTCAGTGGCGGTGGCCGTAATAAACGGTTTGCCCGCTACCGGCGTGAAATTGAAGTTGAAGTTGCCCGGCGCGCTGATGGTGGTGAAACCCAGAAATATCTCACCTTCGCCGTTGCCGGCACCATCGCAGATGGCGTTGGCAAAAAATTCCAGCCGGATGGGATACGAAGCATTGGCCGCTGTGCTGTCGAGCGAACCGTTGACCAATCCAGTGCTCAACACCGAATTAAGCACCGGAAAATTCTGCAACTTGTTTGGTCCGGTATCACCGTCGCCAGCATCGTTAGCGGTTACACCGTCCGGCAGATTGCCGTTGTTGACGCTCAGATCAATGCCGGTAGCTCCGTTGGCAGTAATGGCATTGCCGAGCAGCCGATTGCCCATTGAGTTGGCGGTGAGCAATATCCCAGCGCCCAGATTGCCCATAATCAGATTGCCCGCGCCTGTCGTTGTCCCTCCAATTGTGTTGTTACTCGCGCTCAGCAGCCAGACGCCTGATTCCGCATTGCCGATGGCCGCCGTTCCTGCCGCGTTTGTGCCGATGTAATTTCCCTGCACCAGATTGCCGCTTGATGTCTGAATACGCACTCCGAATGTGCTATTGCCAGAAATGATATTACGGGCTTCGGATGTTACCCCGCCAATTATGTTGTTTGATCCGCTGCCTACATAAATGCCTTCTCCGTTGTTACCTAGAGCCAGTGTGCCTGTAACATCCGTGCCGATATAGTTACCCTGGACAGTGTTGCTCGTTCCCACAATGAGTATGCCGCTATAGTTGCCGTCGCTATTGCCCGAAATCACATTGCGCGCACCCGCGACAATTCCGCCAATTGTGTTATTGCTGGCCGGGCCGCCGAAGAAGTCAATCAACACGCCGCGTTGCATATTGCCGATGGCAGCCGTGCCGTTCGCGTTCAAGCCTATGTAATTCCCCTGCACCTGATTATTCGAACCGTAAATGTGAATGCCGCTTTGCAGATTGCCGGAAATGACGTTTCCCGTGTTGGACGCAGTTCCGCCGATAAGATTGTTCGCCGAGCTAATCACTATGCCGTCAGCAGAATTACCCAGGGCGGCGCTGCCGCCGGCGTTCGTGCCGATGTAGCAATTTTCGATGGTGTTTCCACCGTTGGTTTGCAGCACCACACCGTTGCCGCCGAAGCGGTTGATGACCAGAGCGCGCAAAGTACTCCCGCCTGCCGTGATCGTTAATCCGTAATCGAGAGTGCCCGCAGTGGCGCTGCGAATCTCAACGCGCGTGGCTCCGCCGGTTGCGCCGTCAATCAAAACCGGCTCGGTAATGTTCGGCAGCGTCGTGCCCGCAACGCTGATTGTCGGCGTGCCCACACCGAGATTAAATTGAATCGTGTCCAGTCCAGCCGCGCCCGCCGGACATTCGTTGACAGATGCATTGGTGTTGGCCGCCTGTATCGCTTCTCGCAGCGAGCAGAAACCGTCGGTGGCAACAGTGTCGGCTGTTGTGCTGACGATGATCGGCCCGCGGTTGATGAGCACGGTGTAGGCGCGCTCGCCAAAACAGTTGTTCGTATCGGTCGCGCGAACCGTGAAGTTGAACGTTCCTGGAGCAGTCGGCGTCCCCTCCAAAAAGCCTCCACCAAGCACCAAGCCTGGCGGCAGCGCGCCTGAACTGACGCCGATGGTGATGGGAAATGCGCCACCGTTTATCTCGACCAATTGGCTGTAAAACGTGTTGACAGTGCCTGACGGCATTGTCTCAGGCGAAACCGTGATGATTGGACAAGGAAGCGCATCTTGCGTAACGGTGAAGGTTTGCCCGGCGATTGTCACCGTCCCCGTGCGTTGCGCCCCAATGTTGTTATTGGCCGCCACGGTAAAGCCCACCGATCCATTTCCGGTTCCGCCGCTCGCCGAGAGCGTGATCCACGAGGCGTTGCTCACAGCCGTCCAGAAACAACCGTTCCCGGTCGTCACATCAACCGACCCGCTGCCGCCCGGCTGAGTGAAATTCCGCGAAGTTGGATTGATTGAAAAACTGCATTGCGCAACAGTGAAAGTCTGTCCACCGATGGTCATTGTGCCGACGCGCGGCGGGCCGGTATTGGCCGCGACAGCATAAGCCACTGCCGTATTGCCGTTACTTCCCGCCGTGATCGTGATCCACGGAACATTGCTAGTGGCCGCCCAGGCGCAGCTTTGCGGCGCGGTGATGCTGACTGTACCCGTGCCGCCATTTGCTCCGAAGCTCTGTTGCGAGGGCGTGATTTCGTATGAGCAGTTAGTACCGCCGCAGACGCCGCCCGCAGATTGGGGTGTCGTCAACAGCGCCGGCGGCATATCACAAAAACGCATTCTAAAAACTTCAGTGGAATTTAAATGCCAACTGGAGATGTCGCTGCGGCGGGCGGGGTTGAGGCATGAATAGCCAACATAAATCTCCCCGGTCAGCCAGATTTTGTTCAGCCACCACTGCGTTCCGTAAGCGGATAGATTGTTGATGTCGAAAGTTTGGTCGCAACCGCCGTTGATACCGCAGCACGAATTGTGGAAGAAGCCGTCAACATGCCGCGTCTCGTGCGCGTAAAGGGCAATGTCGCCGGAGATGCCGCGCCACTCCCGGTCGAAATCACGGTTGAAATCGTCCTGCGCATTCACGACAAAAAATGTTTTGCCGTCATATATCTCGCAGCAGTACGAGCCTCCGGATGTGTCAGAGATGTTGATGCCGCCAATCTTCGTCTTCATCCAGTCGTAAAGCGATCCCGACGTCCACGGCAGGTGCCCCGCCTGATTGTGGTCCATATAGTAGATCGTGCGCAGCGATTGCAGCACGATTAATTCGTCTGTGTATTGCGCAACTGGAATTTGCGAGACCGGCTCCGTGCAGGGAAAATTCGTCACCAAAATACCATTGCGGCGAATCTGGAAGTCGCCACGAATGATGGGAAAGACAGGGTCGTTGGTCGGACACTTTTCCAGGAACTGATCAATATTGGTGATGAATGGATTGATCTGTTTGACTGTCAGCGTCTGGCCGGCAATCGTCACTGTGCCGGTGCGCGCCGCGCCCGCGTTGGCCGCCACGCCAAGTTGCACCGTCCCGTTGCCCGAACCACTCGCTCCCGAAGCGACCGTAATCCACGCGGCATTGCTCGTCGCCGTCCAGTTGCAGCCTGCGCTGGCGGTGACGTTGATGCTGATTGCGCCGCCCGGCGACGTGATGACTTGCAACGTGGCGCTCAGGCCGTATGTGCATTGACTGCTGGCGATGGCTGTGCCGGTGCCGCCGGCTTTGGCCGCTGCTGCAGGCCTCATCAGCAGGACTCCGATTAACCAGCCTATTGCTGCGGCCAGGCATAAAACAAGCGCAACGGTTATGGGCTGAGATACTTTAGAAGCAGAGTATTTTAGACAAGGCATGGCGAATTTCTCCTGACAAGTTGATGTTTAGCCAATCGGACAACGGCGTAAGGGGAGCGGACGAAATCGCTGAAGCTGAATTTATTGCCCCATCACGGAGCAAAATAACCCGAAAGATCAATCACCAATTCGGTTGTTGCCGAAGAAAACATCTTGAATGCCCCATCAGCATTGCCCAAACCAACAATGAAATGACGATTGATGACCTGGCCGCTGTTGTAATTCGCTGTTGCCACAGTTGGTTGCGTGGCGCTCGACGGCCACAACGTCAGAAAGCCCCCGCTGACCGGCAAGACCGTAGTCGCATTGCCAACCACGCCCAAAGCATTGATGGGAATGGTCAAGCCGTCGCACGCGCCGCGCGCCACCTGAAGGTAGACTTGATTGCCGTTGAGCGGCGCACCAGGACGATAGCAGCCGACGGGCAATCCGGCGCGAGTTTCCAGCAGCCGCACCGGATGTGTAAGCGGCGTGAAGAGCAAGCCTTGTCCATTGGCATCCACTGCATCCGCGCTGTAATAACCGAGCAGGTCAATCACCAAATCGGTCGTCGCGGTGGTGAACACTTTGAACTGGCCGGCGGCGGACAAACCTGTCGTGAATGGCCCATTGACGACTTGCCCGGCATTGTAATTCGAGCTGGCGACCAGCGGACGCGCCGCATCCGCCGGAAAGATCGTCAAATACCCCGGCGCTTGCGGGCTGACGGTGGTGGCGTTGCCGACAACGGCGCGTGCCGTGGCCGGAATGCCTGTGCAAGCAGTCGTCGCCGTTTGCAGCGAATCCAGACCGCCGATGAGCGGCACGCCCGGCTTGACGCAGCCGACCGGCAGCCCGACGCGCGTTTCCAGCAAGCGCACCGGCGCGGGCAACGGATGAAAATACAAGCCTCCGATTCCGGGCGGCGCGTAATAGCCCGTCACATCCACCACCACATCCGTCGCGCTCAGCGCAAAGATGTTGAAAGCCCCGTCAGCATTGCCCAAACCGACGGTGAAGACGTTGTTGATGATTTCGTTCACGCCGTAATTTGTACTTGCCACGGTCGGCTGCACGGCATCGCTGGGATAGAGTGTCAAATAACCGCCGCCGGATTGCACAGTGGTGACGTTGCCCGTAATGGCTGCGGCATTGGCAGGCAGACCGCAGAAGTTGCGCGCCGGTTGATTGCGCGAAGTGCCAGCGGCAATCGGCAGGTTGGGTTGCGAACAGGCATTGGGACTGGTTCCGAAGCGCGTATCAAGCAAGCGCACGGGACTGGTGAGCGGATAAAACTGCAAGCCCGGATTGGCGGCGATGGTCAACCCATACCCGCGTTCGACAACGCAAGCGTTGAAATCTGTGGCGCGCACGGTGAAATTGAATGAACCCGCAACGGTCGGCGTTCCCGAAAGCAATCCGTTCGCCGTCAGCGTCAATCCTGTCGGCAAAGCACCGGCGCTGATGGTGAAGGCATAAGGCGGTGCGCCGCCGCTCGCCGTCAATTGTTGGTTGTAAAAGCTGAGCAACATCCCAACCGGCAACGTCGCCGGCGTCAACGTAATCGTCGGGCAGTTGCCGATGAATACCGAATACGGCTGTGTTGCCATGCAATTGCTCGCGTCTGTCACTTTGACGGTGAAGTTGAACGTACCTGAAGCCGTCGGCGTGCCGGACAGCAAGCCTGTCGAAGAGTTCAGCGTGACATTGTTGGGCAAACTTCCCGCGCTCAAACTCCAGTTGATTGGCGCAACACCGCCCGTTTGCGAAAGCTGTTGGCTGTAGCTTTGCCCCAATCCGCCGTTGGGCAAGCTCGCGGGATTGATGATGATGGCCGGACAACCGCTGTCGGAGGCTTCGCTCCAAAATCCGTCGTTGAGCGAAAAATTCCCGCCGCTCGATACGCCGACGACCGGTTGGCCGATGGAATCGTTGATGCTCAGGTTGCCGCCGCTGGAAGCGCCGCCTCCGCCCGGCACGACGGATTGTGTGATGTTGAAACTGCCGCCCGCTTGCGCCGGTTCAAACGATTCCACAACCGGCTCCGTCTTACGGGAAGACGAATGCACAGCCGCAGATTCCGCCCCGATCCGCGCTGGTCTGACTTCCGCGCGTCCGTCCATCGCGCGATGCGCATAAATGCTGAAACCCGACAGCGCCGACAACAAAATGAACAGCGCCCATTGATAACGTCCGGCTGGTGTCTTCATAACTTTGTCCTCGAACCTGGGAGCGCAGTCCTTCCCAGGCTGCGGGCCGTGATGAACCGCCCTTTCGTTTTCCAAAATGTCTTGCAAGCCAGACCCCGCAGCCTGGGAAGGACTGCGCTCCCAGG
>CAZRXE010000269.1:0-2640 GCA_964603695.1 uncultured Heliomicrobium sp. | reverse complement strand
GTTGTTTCGGGTCGGTGGCTAGTTCGCCCGCAATGATCATCGCTTTTTCTGCCGGACTGTACACTGCCGCGCGTAATTTGCCGTTATCAATCTCCGGTTCGTCCGCTGTCGCGATAGGGTAAAAGCAGTTGTCGCCAACCGCGTCCACACTGATTTTGGCAAAGCTCTCAGGCGCGCTGCGCGAGAGGCCGAATCCATCCATCTCGACGTAATCCGTGGCAAAATTGTATTTGCAGCCTTTCACGACTGAGAAATCAAAGAGCGCGGAAATGGGAAATTCTGTGGGCAACAGCGCCAGTTCGATAACATAGGTTCCTGTCACCGGAAGCATCGTGGGATAGGAGCCGCGAAAAGGAACAGCTTTTCCATCGGGGTACACCAGATGGAAACGGCTATTGGAAGGTCCGCGCTGAAACGAAATGGCAATTGATTGCCCGGCTTCGGCCTCGAACGCATAGCGCAGCGCAGGCAGCGCGCCATCCAGCACCGAACTGCATCCAGCATTGTTCAGATCGCCGGTGACGGTTTGGCCATACGCAATTTTGGTGACGGCACACGGGCTGTCAGGCGCAATGGCGGGCGTTTGATAAATCAGCACATTGCGCCCTGCTATCGAGATTGCGCCGAGCCGTGGTTGCGCGCTGGTATTGGCCGCCACTTGAAACGCGAGTTTGCCGAGCGCGGTTCCAGTTGTCGCTGCCGGAAACGTGATCCAATTGACATTGCTGCGGGCTTGCCACGGGCAATTCTCGCCGCCGATTTTCGGCACGATCGTGAGTTCGCCATTGCCGCCGTTTGCTCCATACGAAAACCTCTCCTGCAACAGCGTGTAACGGCAAAACTCGCCGTTCGTCAGGTAATACCCAAGCGCGCCGAACATCCGATTGAAGCGCCCATACCAATCCACGCCGGATAAGTTGTCACAGGCCGATTCGCCGCCCGACAACACGCCAATCAACCGCGAATCATTGGCCGGGCCGACAAACAGACCGCTGCCTGACGAACCCGGTTCGGTGATACCGGAAGACCAGCGCACTTTGGTGTAGAAGTTGCAGAACTCCGGTGCGACTTCGGGAGGGCAGGACGCCTCGACAATTTGCCCGCTGGAAAAGCGTTTGTGACTGGCTTGCGGATGATGAATCGTCGTGACGGAGGTGCCAATGTCCGGCGGTGCAGTCGTCCAGCCGGAATAGGTGACACCGCCGGGCGGCGGGCCAACTTCGAGTAGCGTGTAATCATCCGCCACATCCGTGACCAGCACTTTGGCCCCGCGTGTCGGCGCATAAATCGGTTCTTCGCCCTGATCGAAAAACCAATACACTTCGCTGGAAGTTGCTTCCTGCTCGTTGCCGACGCAATGATTCGCCGTCAGGAAAAACGGCGTGCGCGTCTTTTTGACATCAGTCAGCAAGGTTCCTGAACAAGCATATTCGCCATCGGTTTTGACGAAAGCGATGAGGCCGACGGCATTGGCTTTGGATTGCCATTCGGCAGGCACTTCCTGTTCACATTCGCCCGCCGCTTCGGTGATTGCCGAGTTCGTCAGCAGCGCGCGCGGATTGCGGTAAATGTGGCTGACGGCATCCAGGCGAAAGGGAAGCATCGTCAGTTTAGCCGTCTTAGGCAAAAACAATTCGACCGTCACTTCTTCGCCCGGCAGCGAGGGCGTCCACAGTTCTTTTGTGACTGTCGCGTGATTGTAGGGCCCTGCGAACGCCTCCGGTTTCAGCCGCGAATACGCGAACAACGTCGCCTCTTCCGGCAATGCCAATTCCGCCAAATGAAGCCGCAGCGAAACCGCCTGCGGGCTAATCACGCGTAACAAATACAGCGTGCCATCGGGTTGCGCTACCGCCGAAAAATCGCTGAATTGCAGCGTGCTACTTGGCATTGGCCGCAGCACACCGATGCGCATTTTCTTTTGTTTGGTTGCTGGCGCGCGTTCTGCCTCAGTCAGCGCGCGCAACCGAATTTCTTTACTGGACGCGGCGGAGAGTCCTTTTTGCACCAGGCTCAATGGTGCTTGGTGTTGGGCGGCTTGTGCCTCCAACGAAGGCTTTGCCGCAGGCTTTTTTTCCGGCGGCGGCGTGAAATCCGGCACCGAAATTTGCCCATAGACGGCAACGGCACTGCACAACAAAGAAGCGAAGATCAGCAAGCGGAAGGAGCGTAACGAATGGCGAGGATTCATAACAGCAAGGAGGTTAAGTGTGCGGGAAAAGTGCCAGCACGAAAATGATTACCAACAAATACAGGCAACAAAGGACACCCGCGATTCTAGGCAGGGCGGGTTTGATGCGTCAAGCGATTTAATTTGTGGGCCAAGGTGCTGTGGGCAAGAAACTGGGGGCATTGTTTTGCACAAGCCCCCTAAACAGAAAAAGGCGATTGTATCTCGCGTAAGCTATTTGCGCGCTACTGGAGTCCCCGGCGATTTGAAATAGCGGCTCGCAAACGACAGGAACACGGGCCAGTTTGGTGCGGGTGTATGCCCCGCCGTGTGTTGGCGGAACGTAATGTCACCATCCATCAAGCCCGTTTCAATCGGCGGAAATGCCATCGTGCCTAGGTCTTTTTTGCCAAGCAATTTGTACACCGGCCCGGCGTGTGCGGCGGCCAGGAACATGCCCTTCGCATCTA
>CAZRXE010000268.1:0-5531 GCA_964603695.1 uncultured Heliomicrobium sp. | reverse complement strand
GTGCCGACGCAGCGGTTGTAAACCTGCACATTCAGGCCTTCGGCGTCGTGAACCGTGGCGTTGACTGGGCAAACCACTTCGCAGGGTGCGTTTTCGCAATGCTGGCACAGCATCGGTTGGAAATAGACTTCCGGGTTGACTTCGCCGCCGCGGAAGTAAGTGTCAATGCGCAGCCAGTGCATATAACGTCCGCGCGTCACCAACTCCTTGCCGACCACCGCGATGTTGTTTTCCGACTGGCAGGAAACCACGCAAGCGTTGCAGCCTATGCAGGCGTTCATATCAATCGCCATGCCCCAGGCATAACCTTCATACTGCCAGTTCGGGTAAATCGTCAGTTCCTTGCCCGGCTTGTGTGCGCCGTGATGGATCGAGTGCGGATCTTTTTTATACGCTTCGAGAGTGCCTGTGCGGACAATGTGCCGCTCGGTCAGATCATTGTCTTCGGGAATGAAGGCTTTGGTTTCGATGCCCGAAGCGTCAATGTTGAAATGTTCCTGCGTTGAAGCAAGTTGGTAAGTGCCTTCGCCCGCAGCCAACGTGGCGTCCGCCACGATCCAGGGAGTTGCGGAAGTCCGCAGCGAATAGGCATTGAAGCCCAATCGGTTGCCGACCTGTCCGGCACGTTCGCGGCCATAACCCAAATAAACCGTCACAGTGTCGTCCGGCTGCCCGGGTTGAATCCAGGCAGGCAGTGACAATTCCTTGCCATCATGCGACAGCTTCAGCATTTTGGCGTTGGCGTGATACGGCTCTTCGTTCGGCGCGAGACTGAGCCGGGCCGCCGTCTTGGCACTAATGATTGCGAAGTTATCCCAAGTTATCTTGTTGATCGGTTTCGGGCATTCCTGCAACCAGCCGTTGTTGGCGAAGCGCCCATCGTGAACGTGCGGGTCGAGACGGAAAACAATTTCGTATTGGCCGCTCTTGGCCGGAGCCGACGAAGGCAGCGCGCCCGCGTTGACCGAAACCGTCTTGGCCGGAAGCGCCGTTCCCGCAATCACGCCATCGTTCAACGCCTGTTTCCAAGCCTGATCGAAATTGGCGCTCATTTGCGGCTGGGTTTTCCAGTAATCCTTGACGATGTCGAGCGTGCTCTTGCCCGCCTGATTGACGATAGCAGCGAGCAGTTCGTGCGCGGTGCGGGTCTGGTACATCGGTTCTATCAAGGGTTGAATGATCGAAACCGTGCCGTCGAAAGCGCGCGCATCGCCCCAGGATTCCAGGTAATGCGATTCAGCGATGTGCCATGGACAGTTGGCGGCAGTTTCATCGTTGTACAAACCCATGTGTACGCGATTTGGAACCTTCTTCATCGCTTCCAGGAAGCTATGCTTTTGTCCGGGAAGGTTCGGCGCGTTGTAAACCGGGTTGCCGCCCAAAATCAGCAGCACTTCGACTTTGCCCGCGTTCATTTCGCCTATCAATTCGGCGATGGCGGCGTTTTGATCCTGCGGGTTGATTTCGATGGGATCGGTGAGCACGACCGTGCTGCCGATGTTGCCAAGCGCGTTGTTGATGGCAAGTGCCAGGGCGTGTACATCTTTGGATTGATGTTCGCCGGCGATGACAAGCGATTTGCCTTTGTGTGCTTGCAGGTCCGCAGCCACAGCAGTCGCGAATTTGGCTGCCTCACCGTCCAGTCCCGCTCCGCCCGACGCTGAAACGCCGACGGCATTGGCAATCTGGCGCGCAAAGGCGTCCACCTGAACAGCCCTGAGAGGCAACCGGTGATCAGCTTTCGCGCCGGTGGTGGTCAGCGTGCTTTCGGCGACGTACAGGCGATTCATTTCCTGTTTGCCACCGGTCAGACGCCGTTTGTTGATGAATTCGCGCGCATAACGAACCGACCCGGGGCCGTTGGTCAGAAAGTCAGCGTCCAGCGAAAGTACAACATCGGCGTTTTCAAACTTATAAACAGTGTTGACGAACTGTCCCGTCGCCGCCTGTGCGCCCAGACGCGCGCCATCGCGGCTGTTCGGTTCGTAAGTCACCCACTTGGCCTTGGGGAACATCGCCAGCACGGCCTTCATTTGCGCGGCCAGCGTTGGCGAAGTCAGCGTTTCGGTCAGAATGCGGATCCCCTCGCCTTGTTTGATCCGCTGTCCGTCCAGCCAGGTACGAAGCTCGTTCAGAAAATCGCCCCAGGTGCGCGGATCGCCCAGCTTCAATGCGGATTGCGAACGGTCAGGATCGTAAAGCTGCAAAACCGAAGCCTGCGCGAAGATGTCCGTCGCGCCCAAGCTCGCCGGATGATCCAGATTGCCTTCAATCTTGGTCGGTCGGCCTTCGTGACTTTCGACCAGCAATCCGCTGGCGACGCCCGACAACGGCATCGCTGTCGCATAAAACTGCGTCTTGCCGGGAACCAGTCCTTCAGGGTTGCGGACGTAAGGAACAACATTCTCTTTAGGCTGCCGCGTACAAGCGGTCAGTCCGGCCAGCGCCAGCGAAGCGCCCATCAACTTCATGAAGTTCCGGCGTCCGCTCGGATCAAGCAGGGACGGATCGGTGTCCGGTGCGTTCAGCGACGGAAATTCACGATGCAGAAAGTCGCGGAAGTTGTCCGTGCCGGCCATTTCTTCCAGGCTGCGCCAAAATTCGCGGCCCGTTTTGCGGCGGAGCTTTTCGCGAATCGGTTCCAGGTCGTGGTGATGATCTCGATGAGACATTTTGTTTCAGTGGTGGTTGGTTGTTGGTGGTTGGTGGTTGGTCAAGCAGCCGCTGCGAGCGACGTTTTAACCAACTACCAGCCGCCAGCCACCAAATACTTTTCTATCTATGACAGGTTGAACAACTCGTCAGCACATTGGTCGGCTGAATGTTGTATTCCTTCGCCAGTTGCGCGCCGTCTTTTGCCTGATCCCAGCCGTTCGGATATTTCTTGGGATCCAGGTTTTCAGGCCAGGCCATGTTGGTGATTTCGTCTTTCGGGCGCAGGACTTTTTCAGGAGCGCGGTGGCATTCAAGACACCATTCCATGTGCAGTGAATTGACGTTCCACATCAGCGGCATCAGGTCCACGCGTCCGTGACAGGATGCGCAGCCCACGCCTTTGTTGACGTGAATGCTGTGATTGAAGTACGCGAAATCAGGAAGGTCATGCACTTTCGTCCATTTGATCGGCTGGCCGTCTCGCCAGCTTGCGCGCACGATTTCCAGGTAGGGACTATTGGCAAATAACTGCGAATGGCAGTTCATGCACGTCTTGGTCGCCGGCATTCCGGCGCTGGCGGTTGTTTCCACGGTTGTATGGCAATAACGGCAATCAATCCCGTCATCGCCGACGTGATGCCTATGGGAAAACTGTACCGGTTGCTCCCGCGGTACGAATGCCTGCGTGACGTAAGGCGTACGGTTGAATTCCAGAACGAACATCAACCCGCCTCCGGCGACCAAGAGTCCGACAACGATACTCAGGCGCGCAAGCGTATTCGTGCTGCGGTGGAAGAGCTGTGGCATAGCGAAAAGACCTCCACCTAAGCTAAAAAAACTTGTTTATTTATTTTGCGACCTAGACTTGCTTGCTATCCGAAGCTTGTGAATTTTCGGATATGAAAAGAGGCCGCATATTCTCCGCTGAGCCGGAAAATGTCAAGACCTTGAATCCAGAAGATCAAAAGTTTGAGAAAGAAATTCATTCGCGCTGCTCGCCGCCTGCAAACTAAACAAATCAAAGTAGTACCCGCGTCGCTCGACCAATTGTGCGTGAGTTCCCTGCTCGACGATCCGGCCAGTTTTCAAGACCAAAATCTGATCGAAATTTTCGATTCCGGCGAATTGATGGGAAATGACCAGCATCGTTTTTCCGTCCAGCAAACGTGTGATCGTCTGCTGAATCAAGGCTGAAGATTCAGCGTCAATCGCTGAAGTCGGTTCATCCAGCAACAGCACAGACGGTTTTTTAATCAGCGCCCGCGCCAGACACAGTCTCTGCCGCTGACCGCCGGAAAGCGTCGAACCGCGTTCGCCGATGATGGTGTCGTAAGCGTCCGGCAATTGGGCGATGAATTCTTCGGCGTGAGCCTCACGCGCGGCGGCGGCGATTTCCTCGTCGGTCGCCAGCGGTTTGCCGTAAGCGATATTTTCGCGAATCGAAGCGCCGAACAAAATCGAATCCTGCAACACCACGCCGATTTGGCGGCGCAAAGATTCGCGCTCGTACTGCCGGATTTCCACACCATCAATCAGGATTTCACCCGTTTGCGGTTCGTAAAACCGCAGCAGCAAACTGGCAATCGTGGATTTGCCCGCGCCCGAAGCTCCCACAAAGGCCACGCGCTGTCCTGGCTTGATGTGAAACGAAACCTCGCGCAGCACGCCTTTGCCGTCGCCGTAATCGAAAGACACGTTTTTGAAGACAATCTCGCCGCGCAAACGTTGCACGCGCACGCCATGATGAGCCCCCAGCCTTTCCGGCAAACGCTCCGGTTCGATCTTGAAAATTTCGGCAATGCGGTCGGCGCTAGCCATGGCTTTGGAAAACTGGCTGGAAATGCGCGCCAACGTCCGCAAAGGTTTGTACATATTGGTCAGATAGGCCGTGAAAATCAGCACTTCGCCCGGCAGTATGCGGCCTTCGATGACTTGCAACGCACCGAACAAAACTACCGCGCACAACCCCGCCGCGCTGATGATTTCCACCGCGCGCGAAGCCGCCGCTTCCATTCGCGCCATGCGGACGCCTTCTTCCAGCGTGTGGCTGCTTTCTTTTTCGAAGCGTTCCTGTTCGTGTTTTTCTCGCGCGAAAGCTCGCACCAGATGCAGCGCCGACAAAACTTCGTGAATGCGCGAAGCGACGTTGCCTTCGCGTTCGCGCTGTCGCCGCGCCGAAGCCTTGATCCGCCGATAAACCGTAAACAGCGCGTAACAAACTGCCGGAAACGACGCCAGTGCCACGAATCCCAACCGCCAGTTCAACGCAAACATGACCGCGAACATGCCGACGACCGTCAGCAAATGCGACACAAAGTTGACCGCCGATTCGGCAAAAACATCTTTCAAGGCCGAAGTGTCGCTGACGACTTTGGTCAGCAGTTCGCCGGTTCGCGTCCGCGCGTGGAAAGACAGCGAAAGCTGCTGCAAATGCGCGAACAATTCTGTCCGCAGCCGGTAAACCATCTCGTAACCGACGCGTGAAGTGATGAAGCTGTGCAAATACGCGAACCCGCCGCGAAACGCCGCGATGACGACAATCGTCAACGACAGCATAACCACCGCAGTTATTTCGCCATGAGCCAGCAAGCCGCTCAGCCAGCCGAGCGACGCCGGCAAGTTTTTGTCCAGCAAAATGTGATCGAAGATAATCTTCAACGGCCACGGCGCAATCAGTTCCGTGAGCGTAAAGCCGAACATCGAAAGCCCGGCCACCGCCAGACTCCATTTCGCCTTGAGCAACTGCTCGCGAACGATTTCGCGCAATGTGATGGTTTGTTCTTTAACTGAAGACAATTCCGTTCATCCGTCTTCCTAGATTCGCTGAAATCCTTTTTCTATTTCCTTGATGGTGATGCGCAGGATGATAGGGCGTC
>CAZRXE010000267.1:0-1611 GCA_964603695.1 uncultured Heliomicrobium sp. | reverse complement strand
GTTTCATTGTTCTTCTCCTTCTCCTGCTTGTTGTGTCCGGCATCTGTTGCGCCGGTGTTGTTTTAGCGGCAAGGCTATTGCCTGCCGGACATCAAAAATTTATGCGGCCAGTGTTTGATTCTTGAGCAGCCGCTCGCCGTGTTCCGGCAGCGTCAGGAAAGCCGTCACGCGGAAGCCGAACGCCTGCTCAGGCGTGACTGCGCTGATACCGTTGAACCGCATCATCAATTGCGCTGTGTCGCCGCCGGGAAAGACGATCAACTGTTCGCCCTGCCCCAGCACGAAATAAGGGCTGATGAAGCCGGTAAGCTTTTCATTGTTGACCTGCCAATACAGGCGAAAATCCGTTGAGATGAGGACGGGCTGAGTGGGCAACGGTGCGCCCGGCGAAGTGGCGGGGTTGTATGGGCCGCTCACCCAGGAATCCACGCGCGTCACGACAAGGTTGTACCCTTCCGGCACGCTGTACGGAAGAATCTCGATGTTATCGCCGGCGACCCAAGTGCGTTGCACCACGGTGCCCAACAGCACTTGGCGAAAGTCACGCGGCGGAGCTTCGGCCAGCCGCGCCAGATTCAACAGTTGTCCCGCGATGTCGTTCATTGTTCGTCCAAAATCTTTGTGCCGCCGAAAACGATCTGGCTTGCTGCGCCAATCGGCGGAAATTCAAAGTTCAATTCCACGCGCCAGACGGCGCGCGGCAGCAACAGCAAAGGCCGTTGCCACTTGAAATGGTGGCGCGCCTGATCCGTCCCGCCGGCCACGGCGTACAGAGGCACGCTCTGCGTGGTGAATTCGCTGTCCGTGCTGAACAGTCGAATGGAGCTAATCGGCAGATTCGTGGTCGCGTCCGTAATCAGCAGCGGATAGTCGCGGCTGGGCAATCGAAACACCGCCCGACCAAACAACGGCGCATTTTTGACTTGAAACAACAGCCAGTATTGATGCTGTCGTTTCGCGTCCGCCGCGATTTGCTGAGGTGTTTTCACCAGCCAGTCATGAGGCTGACCGCCGGACAAAACCTGATATGCCAACGCCGTGCTAGCCATTAATCACCACACAATGAAACGTGATTGCGCCGTCCGGCTCAGCCGTGCCGCTGCCGGGCGTGGTTTCGCCCAAGATCGCTTCCACCACCAACTGAGTTTGTGCCGGCAGATAAATCCAGCTTGACCATTGATACTCTTCTCTGTCGCCGGACGAGCCGCCGGCAACGCTGAACATCGGCACAAAATCGTTGCTGTAGTAATCGTCCGTCGTCGCGTTGCGCAGCCGAATCAGCGAATAGTTGAGTGCCGATTGCGCACCGAGTACCAACAGGCTGAATCGCCTTTCCTGCGTGGGCTGTTGCAGACCCTGACCGATAGTTCGCGGCGCGGGCCAGATCAACGGCACGTTCAGCTTGTAGGGCCTGCGGTCGCGGAACAGCTTGACCACGTCGGGATGCAGCGGATCAACAATTTCCACGTTGCCGGTTTTTGAAATGGCAAAAGGTGTCTGCATTGTTTCCTCTCTGTAAGCGTGAATTGCCGGGCAGCCGTGAACGTCCGGGCGTCACGGCTGCCTGGTCTTTCACAGCCACTTACGCCGCCCATTCGCTGTTGTAGGGCA
>CAZRXE010000266.1:0-5097 GCA_964603695.1 uncultured Heliomicrobium sp. | reverse complement strand
CCGCGCGCACAGGTTGGTTCATGCCACATCCAGTTTCCCAGGAAAACCGTATTTCCGGCGATGCTTGCTGAAAAGTTGATTTGCTGGTATCGAACGACCTCTTTCATAAGCAATCAAACCATGGGGCGGATTTTAGACTGTTACCGCTGTGAACAGGCCGACATCCGTCCCATATCTTCTGGGAAGAATTTATGAAACCTGTCCTGTACATTACTTTGATGCTGATGCTTTCTTTTAACGCACGGCCGGGTGTCTGTGCGCAAGACGTTCCGTTGCGGATGCTGTCCGGCACAATTGTCACGGCGACCAATGAAGTCGTCGCCGGAGCCGCCGTCACCGTGCGGACTTCTGTCGGCGACCGAACCGCAACCAGCAACGCCGAAGGACACTTCACGCTAAACGTTCCTCGCGAAAACATATTGATTCGGATCAGCGGCAAGAATATCTCAGCGCAGGAGCGAACAGTTGGCGCGACCGAGCCTTCGGAAAACATGCGCATTGAAATCAGTTACGTCATCCCGAAGATTCACGACGGCTTGGTGATTTCCGCCGCGCAGCTCGATCCGGCGATTGATCGGCGCAACGATGCTGTTTTCAAGGACACGCTGTTTTCGCGCGACGATCAGGTCTTTCACACGTTGGACGCAGGCATCAACGCCGGCCAGCACGAAGGCGGCGGCAAGTCGCTGGAAATTCGCCGCTTCGGGTTCAACACGGATCACGGCGGCGTCAATGGCGGTATGAAAGTGTTGGTGGACAACTTCCAGCAAAACCAGGGCACGCAAGGCCACGGGCAGGGTTATCTGGGACAATTGAAATCGCTGACTCCTGAACTGGTGCAGGGCGTGGAAATCTTGAACGGTCCGTTCAGCGCCGAATATGGAGACTTTTCCGGCCTCGGTGTGGTTCAAATTCGCTTGAAAGAATCGCTGCCGGATCAACTGACAGCACGCTTTCAAGGCGGTTCGTTCAACACCTTGCGTTCGTTTCTGGCCTACAGCCCGGAACTGAAAACCGGCGATGCATTGATCACTTATGAAGCTTCGCGTTCGGACGGGCCGTTCAAAAATCCGCTGCGCTACAACCGCGACAACGTGACGGCCAATTACATTCACAAACTCGGCGAAAAACAGCGACTGGGTTTCAAACTGAATCTGGGGCGCAACGATTTTTTTTCCTCCGGGCAGATTCCGTTGGATGAAGTCTTCGCCGGGCGACTGTATCGTTTCGGTTTCATTGACCCGGACAACGGCGGGCGCGTTCGCACGGGCGTGGGCAGCGTCTATTATCGCCGCGAAACCGAAGCGGGCGGCGTGTTCAAAGTGGACGGCTTCGTGTCGCGCTCGCTCTTCGATCTGTACTCCAACTTCACCTTTTTCCTGAACGACGAAGCGAAAGGCGACGAGATCATCCAGCACGATTCGCGTTTGCAGGAAGGCGCGAACGCACAGTTCCTGCAGCCTTATAAACTCTTCGGCCAACGTGCGCTGTTCATCGCCGGCGCGAACTTCCATGACAACCAGATCAATGTCGGCCTGGACAACTCCGTCAGCCGCGCGCCTGTCAACACAGTCACCAAAGCAGACGCCCGCGTGACGAACACCGCCGGTTATATGCAACAAGGTCTGGATTTGTTCACCGGTCGGCTGCACATTGAAGGCGGCCTCCGCTTCGATTACTTCCGCTTCAAAGTGGACGACAAGGTTGATCCTAACTTTTCCGGCAAACAGGGAGCTTCGCGCGTGCAGCCGAAATTCACTATTTCGACCACGCCGAGCCGGCACCTGCCGCTGACGGTCTATTTCAACTACGGTCGCGGCATTACCAGTCAGGACGCACGTGGCGTGGTTCAGCAGCCGAATGGTGAGCGCCTCTCGACAACCGATTTTTACCAAGCCGGCACTTCGCACCATTTCAAACGCTTCAGCCTGAGTACTGACCTGTTTCTGATTGATCGCTCGAACGAGCAGGTCTACATTCCTGACGACGGCAGTTTTGAATTTCTGGGACGCACGCGCGCTTATGGTTTTGAAGCGAAGACTTCCGTGCAACTGACCCGGCAGCTTTCCTTCAACGGCGGACTGACGCAGGTTATGAACGCTTTTTATCGCGGCACGCAGCCGAGAATTTACGTGGATCGCGCTCCGCATTTCGTCAGCAACGCTGCCTTGACGCTGACAGATTGGCGCGGTTTCAGCGGTTCGCTG
Organism: uncultured Heliomicrobium sp.; assembly: GCA_964603695.1. GTDB lineage: Bacteria > Acidobacteriota > Blastocatellia > RBC074 > RBC074 > RBC074. Next base: position 2,890 of record CAZRXE010000266.1, on the reverse strand, counting down.
CGCTATCGCCATATCGGCAATTACCGTCTGGACGGCGACGACGCTTCAATTCGCGCTGCTGGCTTCGATGTTGTTGACCTTAGCATAAATAAACAGCTTCGCCGCTGGATGACATTCAATCTGGCGGTGGACAACCTGACAAACAAGCGTTACTTCGAGACGCAGAACTTTTTTCAATCCCGCCTTGCGCCCGGCTCGCCCATCGTTTCGCGCATCCACGCTACGCCGGGTTATCCCATCACAGTCACTGCCGGACTGACCTTCCGCCTGTTCGGAAAAAACTGACTGGGGATATTTCTTGGGGCAGGGATTTTCGATCTGTGCGGACGAGCCAGCACCGTAAGCGGTACTGGCTCGAAAAATTCTTTTTTGGGGCAAGTTTCGCGTCCCGGATAACACTTGGCTGCTTATTTTCCATCTGTGATTTGAAATTTGAAATTGGCCAATTACCCATAAATTCAGGCAGTCATCGGCAATCGTCAGCAACTGACAACTGACAACTGACAAGGCAGCCAGATATTGACCGAAAGTGAAACTTGCTTGATTTCGGAGGTTGTGAACGGCGGGATGAAGTGTGCCGGCTGAAGTGAATTGAGGAAGAAGGAGAGAGTTTTCAAACTCTCTCCCTCTTATCGTTCAGGGCAAATTAGCGTTCCGGCACATTGCTGCGGAAGCGGCCTTGATCGTCATAGATGCGCTGGTAAATGCGTGCGTTGCGGTAAACACCTTGCACGTAAAGCCGCGTTTCGCTCAGCGGAATGCTTTCGACCCAGTCTTCGATGTCCACGCCGGAAGATTCGCGAACCCAGCGGCGGACGCGGGTTTCGCCGCCGTTGTAGGCCGCCGCGACGTACTCGAAGCGTTGAAAATCATTGAGCAATTCGCGCACGTAAGCCGTGCCGAGTTGAATGCTGAGGATCGGATTGAACAGATCGTTGGAGGTGATGCGGCCTCCGCCCAGATTGTTTTTGCGGGCGACGGCTTGTCCGGTAGACGGAATGAATTGCATCAAGCCCAGCGCGTTGGCGCGGCTGCGGGCTTGCGGATTGAAGACTGTTTCCTGCCGGATGATGCCTGCGATCAAATACGGATCAACGTTGTGGCGTTTGGATTCTTCCTTGATCGTTGACCAGTATTTCAGCGGATAAAACACGTCCCAGGCTTCGCGCGACATTTCTTCAGGCAGGGTCTGCCCGTAATCCGGGTAGGCGCGTTTGAGCGCGTTGATGCCGGCGACGTTTTCGTTGTTGGCGCGGAAGATTTGCGCGATGCGCAGATTGACGAGCGGCGAATTGGGAGCGTTGATTCGCGCGGCGTCCAGTTCGTTCATCGCCGATTGATGCAAGGCGATTTGCATCAAGGCTTCGGCTTTTTGCACTCGCTCCTGATCGGCGTCCTTGATCGTTTCCTGAACGACATTGATGGTTTGTAAGCCTTCGACGGCGCGGCGCAGCATCAGGTCGGATTCAATCGCTTTGGGGCGAACGCCTTCCCTGGTCAGACGGTCAATGCGGCGTTCGGCGTTCAGGCCGAACCAGCCCGCGCCGTAACGTTTGAGCATTGCCTGATAAATGACCAGCGCGCGCGCTTTGTCGCCCGCGCGTTCCAAATCCACGCCCGCCCAAAAAGCCGCTTTGCCGCGATTGTCCGTGACCGTGCCGTAATTGGCTATATGTTCGGTCAGCAGACGCGAGGCGTTCGGATAGTCCTTGGTTTGATGCGCGCGCCAGGCCAGCCAGAAATGCGCCTCGTCGGCTTTGTCCGATTGCGGGAACTGGCGAACCAACTGCGTGTAAAAGGTCGTGGCCTGATCGTCGCGGTCGCGTTTTTCGTAATAGCGCCCGACCGAGTAAATCAATTCGGCGAGGCGGTCGCTGTTTGGCGCGGAACGGCGCAGTTCCGACAGGGTTTGCAGGGCGGCGGGTTCCGTTTTCAAGGAAAGTTGCGCCAGCGCCAGGTAATACAAGGTTTCGCTGGCCATTTTCGGCGTTCGCGCGCGGACTTTGGTTAGTGCGTCGGCGGCGGCTTTGAAGGAATCGGCTTTGTAATAACAGATGCCCGCGCGCAGCCAGGCTTCATCGCCGGGAGCGTTGGGAAACTGGCGCGGAATCTGGTCGTAAGCCGCGCCGGCCAGTGCGTACAGCCGCGCGTCGTAAAGTTTGTCCGCGCGTTGGCGCAGTAAGGAAATGTCGCCCGCCGTCGAACCGCCGAGTTCCGCCAACCGTTGGCCGACCTTTTCAGCTTCGGGCGCTTGCGGCGCGTCGAAATAGAGTTTGCGCAAGGTCAGGACGGCGTCGTTGGTGCGTCCCAGTTTTTCCAGCGCGTCGGCGCGAAGTTTGAGCGCCGTGCCGTCGTTTTTGGCAACCAGATTGGTCAGGCTGTCGAGCGCAGCTTGATGTGCGCCGCGCGTCATCGCCGAACCGGCGGCTTGCAGCGCAGCGGAACGCGCCAGCAGCGAAGTCGGGTAGGTTTGCGCCAAACGGCGAAATTCTTTTTCGGCGTCTTCCGTGCGACCGGAATCCTGCAAAGCCTGACCGCGATAGTAGGCCGCGTAATCACCCAGATTGGTCAATCGCGCGATGTTCGGATCGTTCAACAAGTTGATTGCAGCGGCGTGATCTTTGGCCTGCAAGCGCAAATATCCGCGCAGCAGTCTGGCCAACCCGGCGGTTTCCGTTCCGGCAAAGGCGCTTTCGACTTTTTGCAATTCGGCGTCGGAATTGGCGGCGACTGCCGTCCGCAATTGCGCGGCGGCGCGGTTTTGCGCGGCAACCGGACGATGCGCCGGATCAAGCGCCAACACGGCCAGGATCAAAATTAAACTGAACAGGATGATTCTGTAACGGTGAGGGAAACGAGAAAACTGATAGGCGATCATACTTGTACTGCT
>CAZRXE010000265.1:0-2063 GCA_964603695.1 uncultured Heliomicrobium sp. | reverse complement strand
GCCGCAACCGACCCCGTCAGCGCGACCACGAACAATAATATTATTACCCAAACGAATTTCGTTTCTCGCATAGTTGTTCTTATCCCTAGCTGATGTTACGCGGCAGCAAATCGAATCGAAGTTTTGACGCATTCATTGCGCCGGAGGCGCAGCGGAAATTAGCCTGCGGTGAAACCGCAGGGACAACCCGAAATAAGCATCGCGCTCCGGCAGGAGTGATGAACTGACAACGCACGTCCGGCGTCCTTTCAGGACGCCGAGGCGTTGGCGCACGGTTCCGGTGATTTCATCATCGGCTAATTTCCGCCGTGCCTTCGGCACGAAAACCGTGTCAAGTTTCTGAAACATACTTTTGCTGCGTAACATCAGCCTCTAAACAATTCTATTGATGTTTTAACCGTGTAGTGGCTTATCGAAACAATCTTGGTGCAAAGTCATTCAGCGAGCGCCGCCACGTTTGCCATTCATGATCGGTGCCGGGAGACTCATAATAGATGTGTTTGATTCCTCCGCCATCCAACGTTTTATGAAAATTGTTTACGCCTTGATACATCCGCTCCGGTTCTTTGGTTCCAATGCCTACCCACACGAGACGGACCTTCTTATTGAAGGTCGTAGCGTCGCTCATGGCTCCGCCAAACGCGGTCTTGAGATCAACAGGGCCTCCTCCCATGCCGCCGCCCGCGCCGCTGAATCCACCGATGTAAGCAAAGGTATCGAGATGCTTGAGCGTAATCTGAAAAGTTTGCATGCCGCCCATCGAAAGCCCCGCCATTGCGCGGTTTTCGCGGTTAGGAATCGTGCGGTAGGTTTTATCAACGAAGGGAATCAGCGCTTGTGTCATATCCTCTTCAAATGCGGAAAACATTTCCTGCATCGCTCTGGCGCGGTCTGGCGAAGTGGGCGGGCCGGTCACGGCGGGCGCGGCCTGCCCGGCGCGTCGCGCGTACCCATACGCCATCACTATAATCATCGGTTTACATTTTCCTTCGGCCAGCAGGTTGTCGAGGATGAAGTTGGCACGCCCCTGCCGAATCCAGCCGGTTTCATCTTCGCCGCCGCCGTGTTGCAGATACAGCACGGGAAAACGCTGTTTGGTTTGCGCTTCGTAACTCGGCGGCAGATAAACCAGCGCGTGCCGCCAACTGCCTGTCACTTTCGAGTTGTACCAAATCTCGCGCACCTGACCGTGCGGCACGTCCTGAATCGAATAATACTTCGCGCCTGCTTCCGGCACTTCCACGGCGCTGGCGTATTTGCTGCCGCCAAAGAAAGATTGACTGCCCGTGTCGGTGGCCTCCGCGCCGTCCACTACGAAGTTGTAATAATGCAGACCTGGAACCATCGCAGGCGTCGTGAACGTCCAGAATCCATCTGTCTGTTTCGTCATCTCGGCTTTGGGGCCGCTCCAGAAATTTACTCGAACTTTCGTAGCGTCGGGTGCTTTGAGGCGAAGCAGAACTCTTCCAGCGCTATCAACGCGGGGATACTCCGCCCCCCAAACATTTGTCGTAGCGGGCTGAAAATCGTTCGCCTCCTGCGCGCAACAGAAACCCGCGAAAAATGCGCAACAAAGACTTGCCAACAAAATATTCCTAAATCGTTCCATGTGTTTTCTCCTTGTTATTTCAAACGCAGCCGCAGAATCGTCAACGAATGCGCCGGGAAGGTGTAATTGAAGCCGTTGTTCTCAATTGTCGCAGTGACATTGCGTGTGACGGGACGAACCTTCTTGTCATCCCCAAACGTGTGCGTCGCTTTCAGATCAGGATGATTCAATTCCCAGACGCCGACGGCGTTCGTTAACTGGCCTTCCTGATTTTCGATGCGCGTCGTGAGATCTTTTTCCTTGCTGCGATTGAGTACGTTGACGTAGATGGTTTTCTCCGCCGCGTTGTAGGTCGTCGAAACGTCCAGGTATTTCAGTGGCGCGCGATTGCCGACTTTGTATGTGGGCGCTGACACATATACATCCAGCGATTGGTTGTTTTTCTGTTTGGTGAATTCGACCAGCGGGAAATAGATCGTCTGCAAAAATAGCCCTTGTTTGTTGGTTGTGATCG
>CAZRXE010000264.1:0-5005 GCA_964603695.1 uncultured Heliomicrobium sp. | reverse complement strand
CGCGGAAATTCCAGCCAAGCCGGTTGGACTTCTGAAGCGGATTTGCTGGATGGGCAGCGCACCGATTTAGAGGAAGTGCAAAGTCTGATTCAATCCGCCGATTCGATAATCCTGTTGTGCCTGCAACACAGCGAAGTGATTGGCTCGGTTCTGTTGCAGAACCACGAGACATCAGCCTATCTGGGAATGTTCGTCGTGCGGCCTGATCTGCAAGGCAGTGGCATCGGCAAACAGTTTCTTCTCGCGGCTGAACACACTGCTCAACAGGAATGGGGAGTTGCGAAAATCACGATGTCGGTGATTACGCTGCGCCCGGAGTTGATCGCGTTTTATCAGCGACGCGGATACAGGCGAACCGGTCAAACGATGCCTTTTCCCGACGACCCCGCCGCAGGTATTCCCAAAGTGCCGAACCTGCAATTTGAAATTCTGGAAAAAGACCTGATACCCGCCCAGCCAATTCCTCGCTTTTGCAGTTGAACGACCCTAATTCAATCTGAAGGCCACGATGTTAAAACTCTATTCTCTCAATCACCGCCGAAAACTCTTGTCCGCCTGCCTTTGGCTTTTCCTTGTTTCCAGTGTTTTCCCGCACGGCGGAATTGCCGGGTCAGGCGCGCCAATCAAACCTGCCGCAACATTTTGCGCCTGCTGCCCGGATCACGGCATGTGGGAACAGCAAACCAAGGCGTTGGCCGATTTTGAAATCGAAGGCTTGGCCACGTTGAAATTCGAGCAGAAGGCTTATTTGCATGTGACGGTTGCTTCCCCGGATGACATCAAGGGCCTCACGCTTTCCGAAGATGATAAAGACGAATTCGCGTTGACCACCGCTCAAACCGCTCGCCGGTGGACGCTGACCGTCAAAACCAAAAACGGTGAGTCCGGCAAATTGATCCTGCGCTTGCCGAACACCGCCACATTCTTTCACGCCGATGTCACCAACGGCCCTAAAACCTGGGCGGCTCCGGGTTCGGTCTACAAGGAAATCCGGCTTGCCGGATTGGTTCAAGGAACCGGCATTTTCGCCGACAGCGTGACCGCGCAGACCAAATACCGCTTGGTGTTGCAAGCCAACGGCGGCAGGTGTTTCGACCCCGCCGAGTTTCATCGCTGGAATCTGAAAGTCCGCGGCGCAAAAGCCGATTTCACACTGTACGGTTTTTTCTCGAAGGCCAAGCAATAAAGAATTCGAGTTCATCGCCATCATTTTGCCTGTGTTTTCTTTTCCGGCAGCGGACGCGCGACTTTGACTTGTTTGACGATTTCTTTGGCCAGACCCGGCGCGGCGGCGTTTCCATCCCAGGCAGTGATTTTGCCTGAAGCCAACAACACACTGGTTTTCTTGTCGGTCAGTGTGAAGGTAAACGTGAAAGTGAACAGCGGGCGGTCAACTTCAATCACGGCGTCCGCGACTTTCACGTCATCCACCAGCAACAACTGCCAGGCCGCGAACTCCGGCCGTTTGCGCAGTTCGTTTTGCAACTGCACAGGCTCGAAGTAGCTGGTATTGGTTCGGACGTAAACGGTTTTGATTTCGCGGATTCGGTCGGTGAGGTTGGTGCTGACGACAGCCGCGCTCGAAGGCGGCCTTTCCGGTTCCGGCAATTGAAGATTGTGACCGGAACCCAGCGGTGTTGCGGTCGTCGAATCCGCCAATCCGAGAACGCTGCTGATCGGCACGGCGAAATTCAAATTTTGTCCGCTGCGGGAAGCGATGATGATACCGAGCATTCGCCCCTGCGCGTCCGTCAGCACACCGCCGCTGGAACCCGCTGAAACCGGCGCGCTGAATTGCAACAGTTGATAGCCATTACCAGCGCCCGGCACTTCATCCGCCAGACGAATCGCACTTAACAACCCGTCCGATGCGGATCGGGTCAATCCTGCCGGATTGGACATGGCATAGACCTTCTGACCGACTTCCGCACTCGCCATTGGAAGCACCGGCAGGTTTTTCGCGGCGATTCGCAAAGCCGCGATGTCGCGTCGCTCATCAACTCCCAGCAGTTCAACTTTATCGAAGACCTCGCCGTTTTTGAGCCGCACTTGAACTTCCTGCGCGCCTTTGATGAGGTGATAAGCCGTCAGCAGCACGCCGTTTTCGCGAACGATGACGCCCGATCCGGTGGCTTCCAAACGGCCCGCACCTTGACCGACAAGAACCATTGCAACTGATGAAGAAACCTTGCCGATCACTTGTTCACTGCTCACCGTGGAGGCTTCCTGCGCGCAAACAGCGATCACGGATGCAAACGCCATCAAGATTGCCAGACCGAACTCCGTCGAACATTTGCTGGAAACTCGCTTCATAAGTTTTGCTCCTGAGTTGAAAGTGATGTGTGGGACACACTGGGCAACCGCAAATTCCAGGCCAGGAGCAAAGCGGCGGAAATCCCCGACGTTCGTTGAATTCAGCGTGAGGTAAGGCCGACACCTGTCGGGATTTTTTGGCAGGCTGCATTCTGCAAGGCGGTTCGGACAAGCGCGTTCATTTGTCGCTGAGGATGAACCGACTGTAAAACCATTCAGCCCCTTCCCCAAGAAAACGACAAATTGGATTTTGACTGACTCGCACAGCGGGCCGTGGTCTCGGTGTGCCTTTCGGCAGGAGGATTTATGCATCGCAACTTCATCAAATTATTTCCGGCTGTTTTGTTTTTGTTCTTCTCGGCTTCGATTTCTTTCGCGCAAGGCGACAACGCGCCACCTCCGCTCAAGCGCGTGACGCTTTACAAACACGGCGTCGGTTATTTCGAGCGGCAAGGCAAGGTCAACGGCGATCAGCAAGTCACGTTTCTGTTCGACGCCGCGCAGATGAACGACGTATTGAAATCGCTGGTCGTGCTTGACCTAAATAAGGGCAAGATTTCTTCTGTCACCTTCGATTCGACCAAACCCTTCGACAAACGCATTGAAGAATTCGGCATCCGGCTGGACGGCAGCAATCAATCGGGAATGACTTCGCTGCTCGGCCAGTTGAAAGGCGCGCGCGTCGAAGTCCGCACCGGCACGCCGGTCATCAGTTCGACTGGAACCGTCGTCGGCATTGAAAAGCGCGCCAAGTCGCAAGGCACGGAAAGAATGGAAACGCAGGAACTGGTGCTGGTCAGCGAAGGCGGCGAATTGCGCAGCCTGCCGCTGGATCAAATTCGCGGCATCAAACTGCTAGACGCCAAATTGCGCGAAGACCTGGATCAATACCTTTCCATACTGCAATCCACGCTGCACAAAAATCTGCGCAAGCTGACCATTTCGACTTCCGGTCAGGGCGAACGCGATTTGTTCGTCAGTTACGTGGTCGAAGCGCCGATTTGGAAAACCACCTACCGCGTGGTGCTCGACGCCAAAACGAAACCTTTCCTGCAAGGCTGGGCGCTGGTGGACAACGTACAGGATGAAGACTGGACGAACGTCACCCTGTCGCTGGTGGCGGGCGCGCCGGTTTCGTTCATTCAGGATTTGCAACAGCCGCGTTACAAAGCGCGTCCGGTGGTGGGAATGCCGGAAGACGTTTCCGTCGCGCCGCAAGTGCCGCAATCGGCGCTATCCGCGCCTGCATTGATGAGTAGCGGCAGCGGCAACCTTGAAGGCGTCGTTACCGATTCGACCGGCGCGGCGATTCCGGGAGCAACCGTCACCGCCAAAAACTTGAGCAGCGGAGCGGAGATGGCCACCACCGCTGATACGAACGGGCGTTATCGTTTTCGCGGCCTGGCGGCAGGGCGTTACAGCATCGCCGCTCAACAAACCGGTTTTAACCAAACCGTCGTCAACGGAGTCAATCTGATGGCGGGCAACACTTTCCACGGCAACGTTTCGTTGCAAGTCGGAACCGTTAGCGAAACGGTTCAAATCACAGCGGACGGAACCGACAAATTGGAGATCAACGGACGTAGCGTGATGTCGTTGGCGAAATTGTCGCCAGGATCGGCAATGAGAGAAAAAGACGCCGGCGTTGAAGCCGACGTGGAAACACAAGACATTGGCGAATTATTTGAGTACCGCATCGCACATCCGGTGACGATCAAACGCAACAGTTCGGCGCTGATTCCGATTCTGCAAAATCAGGTCGAAAGCGAAACTGTGTCGCTTTACAACCAATCCACGCGCGCGCAGAACCCGATGAACGCGCTTTATCTGACGAACAACACCGGCCTGACGCTGGAAAGCGGGCCGGTGACGATCATCGAAAACGACACCTACGCGGGCGAAGCCTTGACCGGGCGCATCAAGCCAAACGAAAAACGCTTCATCACTTATGCCGTTGATCTGGGCTGCCGCGTCAGCGTCAAGGAAGACGAAGACAACGAAAAGGCCTTTATGACGCAGTTCATCAATGGCGAAATGCGCGTGCATTACAAACAATCGAAGGCGACGGTCTACACGCTGAGCAACATCACGGACCGCCCGAAGACCGTTTACGTCGAGCATCCTTACGACAAAAATTCCAAGTGGCAGTTGGTCAGAACCGCCAAGCCGGTGGAAACGACAGAACAGTTTTATCGCTTCAAAGTCACCGTCGCGCCGAACAGTTCCGCGCAACTGGCCGTGACGGAAGAGTTGCCCGAAGTCAGCACCTTCGCGCTATCGAACGTGACGACCAACGACATTGCCGTTTACGTCAAAGCCAATTACCTGACGCCGCAAATGAAACAGGCGCTGGAAGCCGTCGTCGAATTGAAATCGCAAATTGCCGCGCTCAACCGGCAGGTCAACGAAAAGCAAAGCGAGATCAACGCCATCGGCAAGGATCAGGAGCGTATGCGCGAGAACCTGAAGGCGCTGGGCAAAACCGACGAAGAGAAATTGCTGGTGCAGCGTTACGTCGGCAAGATCGCGCAGGGCGAAGATCAATTGGAAAGGTTACGTCTGGAAGAAAAGAAGCTGAGCGAGGAAAGAAGCGCCTTGCAACGGCAGTTGGATGAGCGCGTGCGGAAATTGACGATGGAACACAAGCTGAATTGAGGCGGGAAGCCCCTGGGTACGCATCGCTTCCAGCGTG
>CAZRXE010000263.1:0-4587 GCA_964603695.1 uncultured Heliomicrobium sp. | reverse complement strand
GCGCCGAGCGCAATGCGGATGCCGATTTCCCGCGTGTTTTGCACGACCAGATACGACATCACGCTGTACACCCCAATCAGCGCCAGCGTCAGCGCGATGCCCGCAAACAGCGTCAGCAACAAAGTGTTCAACCGCCGATCCGAAACGTGTTCGGCGACGACTTCTTCCATCGTCTTGACGTTGTGGATAGGCTGCGCCGGATCAACAGCCAGCACGGCGTTGCGCACCGCCGAAGTCAGCGCGGCAGGCTGCGCATTGGCGCGTACCACCAGACTGACGTTGCCTGTCAGACCTGTATCCGGCGATTGAGTGTACGGCCAGTAAATTTCAGGTCGCGTAACCTGCGCCAAACCGGACTGCCGCACGTCGCCGACGACGCCGACTATTTGATACTTATTTTGGCCGCCCAGCGTGACGAATTTGCCTGTGGCGTCCTGTCCGGCGAGGAAGTGTTTGACCAAAGCTTCGTTGACGACGATGACGGAGGGCGTTCCGCCTTGATCGCGGTTATCAATCAAGCGTCCGGCGCGCAAAGGAATGCCGAGCGAGGGGAAGTAACCCGGGCTGACGGCGCGGAATTCAACGAAGCTGTTGCGGCTGCCGGCAGGCGGCGGCGCGATGCCTTCGATTTGAATACTGCCGTTGTAGCCCCACTCTTGCAGCGGCAATTTGCTGATGATGCCCGCCGATTGCACGCCGGGCAGCGCAGAGACTTTTTCCAGCATTTGCCCGTGGAAGCGGCTGATGGATTCCGGCGTTTTGTATTTTGAATCCGGCAGCGAAATGCCCGCCGTCAGTACGTTTTCGGTTTGCAGCCCGCTTTCGGTTTTTTGCAATTGCGCGAAGCTTTTAATCAGCAGGCTCGCGCCGATCAGCAAAACCAACGCGGCGGCGATTTCGCCCACGACCAGCAGGCTGCGTAGCCAACTGCGCTGCTGATTGCCCGCCGCCGCGCTGCCTTCTTTCAAATCGTTTTGCAGGTCGGATTTCGATGATTGCAGCGCCGGAGCCAGGCCGAAAATGATTCCGGTCAGCAAGGCCAGCGCGACGGTGAACACCACCACGCGGCCATCCAGTGCGACTTCATTGGCGCGCGGCAAAATTCCCGTGGCCAGTTTGACCAGCGCCTGCACGCCCCAATACGCGATGAAAAGTCCAAGCGCGCCGCCAAGCAAAGACAGCAGCGCGCTTTCGGTCAACAATTGCCGCAACAAACGTATGCGCCCTGCGCCCAGCGCCAGTCGGATGGCGATTTCGCGTCGCCGCGTGGCCGCGCGCGCCAGCAGCAGGTTCGCGACGTTGGTGCAGGAAATCAGCAGCACGAATCCGACAGCGGCCAGCAACACCAGCAGCGCAGGACGAATGCCGCGCACCATTTCTTCCTGGACTTGAATGAGCAGAACGCCGCGCCCGGTTTGATTGTCTGGATATTGCTGTTCGATGCGACGGGCGACAGCGCTCATTTGCTCCTGCGCCTGCGCGAAACTAACTCCGGGTTTCAGCCGCGCCAGACCGAATAGAAAGTGACTGCCGCGCGCATTGAACTGCTGCGGCGAAAGAACCATCGGAACCCACAAATCAGTGGTGCGCGACGGATAGCGCATACTGGCGGGCATCACGCCGATGACGGTGAACTCTTCGCTGCCCAGCGAAATGGTTTTGCCGACAATGCCGGCATCCGCTGCGAACTTGCTTTGCCAAAGTTGATGGCTCAGTACAGCGACGCGATGTTTGCCGTCCCGGTCTTCGCCTTCGGCAAAAGTACGACCCAGCAGTGGTGCAACGCCCAGCACGTCGAAAAACTCCGGCGAAACGGTGGCCGCGCGCACACGCTCCGGCGCATCTTTGCTTTGCAGTCCGAAGTTCTGAAATTGATAAGCCGCGATTTTGGTGAAGACTGTGTTCTGTTCGCGCCAGTCTTTCAGGTTTGGCGCAGAGATCGTGCCTTGAAAACCATTGGCCATGGATTCCCACAGCTTGACGACGTTTTCAGGCTCCTGGAACGGCAGCGATTTCAGCAACACGCCGTTGATGACGCTGAAAATGGCGCTGTTTGCGCCGATGCCCAGCGCCAAAGTGATAATCGCCACCAGCGCGAAGCCGGGCTGTTTGCGGAAAGTGCGAATGGCGAAGCGTAGGTCTTGGAAAAGAGTGTTCATTGTTGGTTGTCCTTTGTCAGTTGCCCGTTGTCAGATGTCCACCGTGACAGTTGGCGGCGGGCAACTGACAACGGACCACGGACGAATTGCTATTCGTGTCTCAGCGCGACCATCGGATCAATCTTGACTGCGCGGCGTGCGGGCAGATAACAGGCCAGCAATGCCGTTGCGGCCAGCAGTGCCGGGAAGAGCGCGAAGGTAAGCGGATCGGTTGCCGTCACGCCGAACAGCAGCGTGGTCATCAATCGCGTCAACGCGAACGCGCCGACCAGGCCGATGACGATGCCTATGCCGGTCAACACCATTCCCTGACCGATGACCAGTTTCAGCACGTCCGCGCGTTGCGCGCCCAGGGCCAGGCGAATGCCAATTTCGCGCACGTTTTGCGAGACGGCGTAAGACATCACGCCGTAAATGCCGATCACGGCCAGCGCCAGCGCCAGCAAGGCAAACGCGCCGAGCAGTATGACGTTGTAGCGGCGATTTGCCGTCGAACGCGCGAAGATGTCTTCCATTACCTCGAATTTGACGGGTAGGGTTTTATCCAGCGCCTGCACCGTTTGCCGCAGAGAAGCCGACAAATTTGCCGGATCGCCCGTGGTGCGGGCGACGATGGTCATATCGCCTATGCGTTTTGGCCGTTGCGCGAAGCTGACGTAAAGGTCGGCGGACGTTCTGCGTTCCGGGCCGAAGTGCCGCACGTCGCCAACAATGCCGACGATCTTTGGCCAGCGTTCGGGATGGTTGATGTCTTCGGATGTGATGTTGTCGTTGGTGGAAATGACGCGGCGGCCAATCGGGTCTTCGTTGGGGAAAGTGGTTTCCGCCAGCCGCTGCGAAATGACGCAAACCAGCTCGGTCGTTTCGGAATCCTGCTCGGTGAAAGTTCGCCCTTTCAGTACAGGGATGTTTATCGCGCGGAAGTAATCCGGGCTGACGACGCGAAAGCCGCCGTAGCCGGATTGTTCGCGCGTTCGCCCTTCGACAGCGACCATGCCATTGATGTCCACGCCGCCTGTCGGCAGATTGTTAATCATCCCAACGGATTCGACGCCGGGCAGCGATTGGGCGCGTTCAAAAAACTGCCGATAAAAATTGATCTTGCGACTGTCGTCCAAATACTCCGACGCGGGCAGCGAAACTTGCATGGTCAGCACCTGTTCGGGATTGAAGCCTGGACTGACTTGCAGCACGCGCCAGAAGCTTTTGATGAGCAATCCCGCGCCGACCAGCAGCATCAGCGTCAGCGCGATTTCGGCCACGACCAGGCCGTTACGCACCACGCCGGAACCTCCAGTCGTGCCGCGTCCGCCTTCTTTGAGCGATTGATTCAAATCCGGTTTGGACACGCGCAGCGCAGGCAGCAATCCGAACAGCAGGCTGGTCAGCAGCGAAACGCCGAGCGTGAAGGCCAGCGTCAGGCCGTTCAGTCGGATTTCGTTCAAGCGCGGAATGGTCGCGGGAGCCAGCGCCAACAAAGAAGAAATCAGCCAGTACGCCAACAGCAATCCAATCGCGCCGCCCATTGCCGAAAGCAGCAAGCTTTCCGTCAACAGTTGTCGCACCACGCGCAACCGGCTTGCGCCGAGCGCGGTGCGGATAGCGATTTCTTTTTGCCTTCCCATTGCCCGCGCCAGCATCAGGTTGGCGACGTTGGCGCAGGCAATCAGCAAGACGAATCCGACAGCGCCCAACAAGACCAGCAACGCGGGGCGAACGGGGCCGGTCAATTGTTCTTTCAGCGAAATCGCCGTGGCGCGGTTGTGTTGTTTGTCTTCCGTCGTTTCCTGATAGATGCCTTGCGCGATGGCCAGCATTTCGGTTTGCGCTTGCTGCACGCTGACGCCGGGTTTGAGCCGCGCGATGCCGATGTAATTGTGCGACGACCGCGAACTGTTGTCAGTGGAAAGCTGCTCTTTGGAAGTCCACACGTCTGTTTCTTCGGGAAAGCTGAAGCCTGCGGGCATTACGCCGATGACGTTGTAACTGCGCGTGCCGATGGTTAGGGTTTTGTTCGCGAGGTTCGGGTCGGCGTTCAGACTTCGTTGCCAGAATCCGTGGCTGACGACGGTCACGGGCGCTGTGCCCGGGTTCGATTCTTCCGGCGAAAACGTTCGGCCAACAGCCGGCGCGACTCCGAGCGTTTTGAAAAAGTCGCGGTAGACACCGACCACCTGCGCGCGCACAGGCTCCGTGCCGCCGAGCACTGTGGATGGGCCGCCGAATATGGCGCTGTAGGCTGAAATGGCTTCAAACGATTTTTGCCGCGTGCGCCAGTCGCTGAAATTCAGATGAGAAACATAGGTGGTCGTGCCGCTGCCGCCGACTTCCCACAGCATCACCACGCGCTCCGGTTCGGGGTAGGGAAGCGAGCGCAGCAGCACGCCGTTGATGACACTGAAAATGGCGCTGTTTGCGCCGATGCCGA
>CAZRXE010000262.1:0-5160 GCA_964603695.1 uncultured Heliomicrobium sp. | reverse complement strand
CAGATCGAAACGCAGCCCGTCTTTGGCCAGCACATCGTGAATCAGCAGGTCGGCTCCGGCGGCTTGTTTGGCGAGGTTGGGGCTTTTCGCAGTGTCGCCGGAAACGACCACGCTGCGGCCTTTGTAATCCAGCCGATAGCCGTAAGCCGATTTGACAGGATCGTGTTCGACTTTGAAAGCCGTCACTTTCAATCCATTGCGTTCAAAAACGACGGCGGCTTCCGTGTCGCTTTTCAGCTTCACTTCGCGGGCGACAGCGGCTGACGCGGCGCGCGGCAACATCGCCTCGGTGTGATGCGCGATGCGGTAGTCAACGTCCTGACTGTATGCCTGTGCGAAACCGGCCACGACTTTTTCAACGCCGGGCGGGCCGTAAACTTCCAGCGGTTTGGCGCGTCCGGCCAGCCAGCTTTGCGTGACGGTTTCGCCCAGGTCGCCTATGTGATCGGAATGAAAATGCGTCAGTAAAACGGCGCTGACGGCTTGCGCGGGAATGCGATTGACGGCGACTTGTCGCCAGGAACCCGGTCCGACATCAATCAATACGACTTCGCCCGCCGCCGCAACAGCGACGCAAGCCGAAGCCCGCGTGGCATCCGCCAGCGGCGAACCCGTTCCGCACATCACCACGTGCAATTGTCCGTCGCCGAGCATGGCAGTGTCGGCTTGCTGTTGCGCCGAAACCAGACCAATCATCAAAAACGCGGCCAGTGTCACCAAAAGTATTTTCACCATTGAACCTTCCTTTGCCGTCACGTTCGAGGTTCCGCCTTATGGCAGAACCTCAATGTCGGCGATGTTCGTCTGCCAATAGTTGGCGGGGTCATTGACGCTGAATTTGCCGCGCAGGTCCAGCGCGCGCGGCAGTGTGGTGTTGAATGTAGTGGAATTTACGGCGTAAGAAGCCGTTTTCAAATTGTCCGCGCCGTCGTTGTAGTTGAATTGAACCGTCCAGCGAATCGCGCCGTTGGTTCCAGTCAGACTCAGCGTGCCGAGTGCTTCCAGCCACCAATTGGAATTCGTCACATTGTCCGGCAGTTTGAAAGGACCGACCGTGGCCATTGTGATCGGCCCGTTGATGATGGTGAGCGTGAAGGTTCCGGCATTGGCGGCTTTGGTCGAAAACGATCCACCCGCCTTGATGCGGAGTTGTGATCCCACTGCCAATCGTCCCGCGCCCAGTGTTTTGGAACCGATGCCGGCATTGGCCAGCAGCGAAGTGGCCGCCGTGGTCGTGTCGAAAGCGGAAACGCTCGTGCTTCGCCAAAGGACGCCGGACAATTCCCTGGCTCCGACCCAGTTTAATGACACATCGCCGGACGCGAGCGTCGTCGCCGCCAGCACTTGTCCGGCAGCGGGCACGGCCGTAGGCAGTACGTATTTCAACGCCGGCGCATTGTTGCCCGCTTCCAACACTGTGGCGTTGGCATTGCCGCTGTTCATCAATTTCAAACTGCCGGTGGTTGCGCCGGCTTCGCCCAGTTTCAACAATTCGCGCGCGTGCAAAAACGGACTGCCGACAGGCGTTTTGGATTCCACGCGGTCGAATTGCCCGAAGAGGTACGCCAGCGGCCTGACCGCTCCGGCCTGCGTGTCGTAATAGTTGGTCAATTGTGCATCCTGTCCAGTGACTAGAAACGGCGGGTTGAAGGAATGAACAGGCCATCCGTTCAGCCAAGCGCCCGCGCTCGGCGGGTTCAGGCGATTGGAAGCCGTATCCCAACCGCCGAGCAGGTTTTCCAGGTAACGAAATTTGACCGCCACATGATTGCCGATTTTGCCCGTGCTGAATTGATTGCTGAAAAAAGAAGCGAAAGAACCGACCTTAAATTCCAGTCCGACTGCGCCGAAATCTTCGATGTTGTTGCCGTAAAGCATGGCGCGGAAATACAAATCCGCGCCGTCTTCCGCTTTCTCCGAACCGAACAAGCCCCAGCGCGCGGACAAGGCCGAATCCGGTTCCATGCCATTGTTGTTGATGAGATTGGCCTGCCCGCCGCTGATGCGATAGCCGACCTTGCCCGCTTCGACGGTATGAACGTAATTATTCAGCAGCGTGACGGTGTTGCCGGCGGCGATGTCGAAATGATTGCCGCCGATTTCGTCCGTCGAAACGGAATCAATCACGCCCGTGAAGGCCGTCGGCACGTAGATGCCGTTGCCGCCGCAGTCTTTTATTTCCAGGCGGCGCAGATTGAATTCGGACAGGTAGCCGACCGGATCATTGATGTAAATGCCATGCCCCGCCGCGCCGGAGCTTTTGCCCGCGCCCTGAACGGTCAAATCTTCGATGACCAGGCCCGAGGCGTGGCCCGCGCCGGTCAGCGCGAAAACAGGCTTGTTGCTTTGGCGGGCTTTGAGCGTGGATTTGCCTTTGCCCGCGCCGCGAATGGTCAACCGCTGCAAATTCACGGTGATCGGATCGGTCAGGCAAACGCCGGGCGGAACGCTGAAAATGCGATTGCCCGCTTGCGCGGCGGCAATGCCTTGCGCGATGGCCGCCGTGTCGTCTGAAACGCCGTCGCAGCGCGCGCCGTAATCGCCCGCGTTAATCATCAGTTCGCTTGCGCCGCCTTTGGTGGTTTCGCCTAGCGTTCGGTAATCGGCGGTGGAAACGCCATCGCCGAACGGCAGCAGCACCACGCCCGCGTCCCGCCGCCGCATTTCCAGACTGCCGACGCCGTTGACGGTTCCGCCGCTGCCGGCCATCAGCGTGACTTTGACGCCGGTGGCCGATTTGTTTTTCACGTAAACAGGCTCCTGCACGTTGTACCAGCCGGGCCAGGGCAGCGTGATTGTGCAGTCCGACGGGCAATTGATTTCCAAATTACGCGCGCCCGGATTGACGAGCGTGGTGGAAGTCGTCAATTCCAGTCGCGGCGCGTAACCGTCAGCGCGGTAAAGCATCTCGGCGCGTCCGCGCGTTGTGTTGTAATAACCGGTTTGCGGCTGGCCGCCCGCGATTTTCGGGCCTTGCCCGTCCAGCAGCAGCGGCGGTAGATCGTTGGCGTGAATCGGTTGTCCTTCGGCATAAAAGGCTTTGCCCGCGCCAAAGTCGTTGACGGTAGCGGCGGCGTTGGTTGTCAGCGTCAGGCTGGTGTTATTGGTGATGGACGCGATTTTATAGGCGTTCGCGCCGACCATCAGCAATTCGCCCGGCGCAAACTGCGACAAAAAGCGTGTGCCGCGTCCGGTGAGGACGGGACTGCCCGCGACCGTCGAAACCAGGCCGGTCATCGCCGCGAAGGCTGAATTGGCGAAGGTGACGGAATCATCAATTTTGCCTTTGGCGAAATACGGCGGATAGAGCAAAGCATCCACCTCGTATTTCAGCGCCACGTAAGAACCCGCCGCGCCGGCGTCGCCGGCGAAAAGCGTCCTACCTTTTGGCGCGAAGACGGAATTGGAATAGTTCAACACGCCGCCCGCTTTGCTGCTTTCGATATTGCAATTCCAGCATTCAAAGTAAGCCGAGCGATTGGCTGTCGCGCCGTCCACGCCTGTTTTGTCGCCGACCACGGCCCACCACGAATTTGTTGGAGAAGCGTTGATGCCGTTGCAGGCGATGCAATGCACATCGCCCGCGCGAACGCGAAACCCAGCCGAATAAGGCGCGTTCACGTCCTGTGCATAAAGACTTTCGTAATGGTTGGCTGGCATGTTGGGCGAATTAATCAGGAATGGATAGCCGTTGTTGTCGCCGGAATGAATGTCCACGAAGCGGCTGGAAAAAGCCTTGCCGACATACAGGCCGTGGCTGCCCGCCTGACTGATGCGAACGCCTGTGACTTCGGCTTCGGCCAGATACAGATCGTCATCCACGCGCAGGCCGATTTGATTGCCTCCCGCCGATTTCGATCCGACGATGGCCAGATCGCGGATGATCGGCCCGGTGAATTGATTCGCGCCGTCGCCGCGCGTGGCTTCCACAATGACCGCGTTCGCCTCCGAACGCAGGACTGTTTTCTTGTAGCCGGCACCTTTCAACGTCACGCCGCCGGGAATGCGAACCGTCGCGGAAAGTCTGGTCGTGCCGGCGGGCAGCAGCACCGGCACGCCTGTTCCGGCGGTTGCCGCAATCGCTTTTTGCAACGGGAGCAGATCGTCCGTTACGCCGTCGGCCTTTGCGCCGAGCGCGCGAACGTCCAATGCCGCGCCGCCCGCGTCGCGAAGTTTGGATTGAAAGGATTGTCCTTTGAGCGTGGCCACCACGCCGGGCGAAACGTTTTCCGGCACGGCGTAAAGGTTCTGCAACAGGTTCGTCGCCTCGTCATCGGTCAGTCGCCCCGAAGGCACGTGCATCAGGATCGGTGCGAAAAAAGCCAGCGGGCGGTCATCGGCGCAGCGCAGATCGAATTGCAGCCGCGCCTGATTGCCTGTCGGCGCGGCTGCGACTTTGGCCGCCATCGTCACCCATTCCCATTCGGTGTCGCCTATGCCGTTGGCTCTCAGATCGCGGTAATTCAACCCGTCGCCGTCCAGTTTGTAACCGGCTGCGTCGCCGCCGAGCGTGACAGTAGCCACCGTTTCGCCGCTCAGCGTGATCGCGGAGCGTGAGGTCAGATTGCCCAGACCTGCCAGATTGCCCAGACCTGATTGCCGCGAGACCGCCTTGACCCATACGCCGGCAATGATCCAGTCATCCAGTCCAACCGTTGTCGTCGTTGCGCCGTGCAAACGTTTGAACCCGGTTGGCGTCCCCGCGATTGAAAGAATCGCCGCTTCCGAAGTTCCGTCAGGCGCGGCAATTCCTGTCGTCACCGTCGCCGGCCCGAACAGGGAAGCCCACTCTTTAGCATCCTGCGGCGCTAAATTGGGAAACCTGACCACAGCCGGCGCGAAGCCCGTTCGGCGCGAATCCAGAGGGCGTTCCTGAGTTCGATCCTGCGCGACTGCCGGCCTGGCCAGCAACACGCAAAGCAGTAGGGTGAAACATCGCGTTCTTTTCATTGCTCTGATTGCTCCGTCTGATTGCTTTCGGGGCTTAAAAAATTGTTGGATTTGTCCGTCACGGTTAGCGTGTTTGTTTAGTTGACGAACAGGATTCGTGGGCATCTTGATTGTGACGGTTCGCTGATCCTGTTCAGGTCGTCGGGTTAGGGATAAGGCTCACCGCGAATGATGTCAAGCCAATTTTTCACGGTCTCCATTGCGATGCTT
>CAZRXE010000261.1:0-2164 GCA_964603695.1 uncultured Heliomicrobium sp. | reverse complement strand
ACGCAAGAAGACACAATGTCACCCATTTCCAGGAGGAGAAATATGAGTTTTGCGAGAAGATTGCTCGGTCTGATGCTCGCGCTCCTTTTTGCCGGAGTAATTTCCCAGGCACAGACCCCACGCTCAACAGATGATCCTCGCAACCAAGCCCCGACAGTCAACGGTGGAACAGGGCTTTTTACGGTCTATGATGCGCAAACTCTGCGCAAAGGCGAGTTCAACTTTGGCTTCTTCGCCAATCACTTTCATCGTGATCCGGGCGATGTCGCCTTCCAAAAATATCCTGTCAATTTCCAGGTCGGCTTCAGCGACCATCTTGAGGTTTTCGTCAACTTTGAAGCGCAACAGGTCATCAGTGTCGGATCGCCTGCCCTTCTCAGCGGCTTTTATCTGCCGGATGTGAGAACGAAAACGTTGCCCGTGGGGCGTACCGTGATCGTTCCGGGACAGAACACCGCGTCCTTCACGATTGGCGACCCTTGCGGAAATGGCGGATTTCCTGGCCCTTGCCGCGCGCCGAACGTTGGCGGTTTGGGCGGTTTTGCTTCCGGTCCATTTGTTGCTCGTCCGAGCGGCAATGATACTGCTGTTTATGTCGGATTGGGCGCTCCTGTCGGTGGTATTCTGCCGGCCTTGCCTCCCAACGCGAATCCGAACTATTTGCCGAGCGCACCGTTCATCGCGCGTTTCTCGGATAATCACACAGCGGATGTTTGGATCGGTGGCAAGATTCGTTTCACTGGGCCGAAGAATCCTTTCGGTTTCGCGCTCATTCCGTTGGTCAAGATTCCGACGACCCGCCAGCTTTTTACCGGCTTGGAACGTGGTCGCGGCACGGGCGGTTTCGATTACGGTGTAATCGCCGCGCTTGACGGACGACTGCACAAATACATCAATCTCAGCACCAACATCGGCTTCATCAAGAAAGGCGATCCGCGTGCTGAGGACATGAATCTCGGTCCGCTCTGCGCTGGTTGTGGCGTCATTCAAGGTTTTGGCCGCAGCGAACGCGCGCTGGACTTGCCGAACGAACTCCGCTCTGGCATTGGCGTTGATTTCCCGCTGAGCCAATACCTGCAAGCAATCTTCGAAATCAATTCGACCTACTATGTCAGTTCGCGCACACCGTCTTTGCTGACGAACAATCCCGTGGATTTGGTTGCCGGCGTTCGCGTTTTCCCGACGCGCTGGATTTCGATCAGTGCCGCCTATCAACGTCACCTCAACTGGTTTTCCGAACTTGACAGCCGCCACAGTCCGAACGGCTTCATCGCCGGGTTGTCCATCGGCCACGTCAACAAACGTGAAGAACCTTTGCTGCCGAATCAGCCGCCGACCGTGGCGCTGGCGCTTGGCAACATCACAAAAGGTTCCAACGACCTGCTTCGCGAATCCGCCAGTACGGTTTGCGCGGGCGACAAAGTTGATTTGCGTGCCGCTGCCTCCGATCCGGACGGTGACGCGCTGGTTTATGCCTGGAGTTCAAGCGGTGGTCGCGTGGTCGGCGACGGCGCGAACACGGTGTTTGACACCACGGGACTCGCTCCCGGCGATTACACCATCACAGTGGAAGTCAATGACGGCTGTGGTTGTGTGGCGTTTGATTCCAAGACGATCCGCGTCACCACTTGTCCGCCGCTCACGGTCTGCTTTGGCCCGAATCTTGACCTCAACGTCAGTTCCACTTCAGTGGATGCCGGTGAACGGGTCAACTTCTCGACCGGTGGCGTCACAGGCGGTCGCAACTACGGCAACGTGACCTATCAGTGGACGGCTTCTGCCGGCAACATCACCGGAAACGGCTTGAGCGCAACGCTCGACACCACCGGCGTCACCGGCGGCACAACCATCGAAGTCACTGTTCGCGCGACTTCGGATGCCGGCAACTGTTCGGCCAGCGGCACTGCTCGCACAAGCATTAAGGTTCCGGCACCGCGTATTGAGCCACCGCCCCGTCCGCGTGCCAGCGTGATTGACAATTGCATCACCTTCAAGAAGAACCAAGCGCGCGTGGACAACGCTTGTAAGGACATCTTGAGCAGCAAGGTGATTCCCGCGCTGCAAGCCGATGCAGGCGCGAAGGTCGTGATTGATGGTTATCGTGGCGAGAAGGAAAAACCGGAAGGTTTGAGCCTGCAACGCGCGAAGAACACCCGCGACCGTT
>CAZRXE010000260.1:0-1624 GCA_964603695.1 uncultured Heliomicrobium sp. | reverse complement strand
GCCCGATCACCGCCGGGTCGCGGGCAAAGCTGCGCGCCCAAAAACCATCGCTCAACACCGTGAGTTTGGCATCGTGTTCGACTTCTTCCGCCGTGAACATCCGCCCCAGTTGCGGCGACAGGCCAAACACCTGCATCAAATTGGCCGACGCCTTGATGCCGACGACACGTTCGGGGCGCGCACCTCCCGTCAGATTAAAACTCACTGCTGTGCGGGCGAGCGCGAGGCCGTCGAACGATTGCGCCTGTGCCTGCCATTCCAAAAAGTTCTGCGCGTTCGGGCTGAACCGCGGCACACCTGCCTCTGCGGCTTTCGGATGCGTGAGCCAGATCAGCACCAGCCGGTCGGCGTCTGGATACGGCAACGCGCGCAACAGAAAGCTGTACGTCAAACTAAAAATCGCCGTACTCATCCCGATGCCGAGCGCGAGCGTTAGCAGGGCGATGAGCGTGAAGCCAGGATGTTTGGTGAGTTGTCGCGCACCGAAGCGCAGGTCTTGCCACAACGTTTCCATGGGCAGTCCTCCTCTGTGAGTTTCCAGGGTTGGGAGCCAATGCGACACTGCTTCGACGCGGCTCAATTCGCATTCCAACAAGCGCCAGTCGTAACTGCTTACCGCTCGTGTTTGCGCTTCTGTGTCGGACAGGCCCGCCGCGCGCAAGTCTTCGTAACAGGCTTCGAGA
Organism: uncultured Heliomicrobium sp.; assembly: GCA_964603695.1. Classification (GTDB taxonomy): domain Bacteria; phylum Acidobacteriota; class Blastocatellia; order RBC074; family RBC074; genus RBC074. The sequence continues at coordinate 941 of CAZRXE010000260.1, read as the reverse complement.
TGCAGCGCGACCTCTTCGACGATTTCGCGTTCACGCTCACGCGACAAGCGCAACGCCGCCAGTTGTTCGCGCACAATGTGGGGCCAATCCGGTTGCATAGTGTCATTAGGCAGGCGTGATCTTCGCCACGCGATCCAAGGCAGTGAAAAAGTCGGCCCAGGTCTGCCGTTGTGCGGCCAGCACTTTCTTGCCTTCCGCCGTCAGTTTGTAAAAGCGCCGCCGCCGTTCGCCCGCCTTTTCCACCCACGTGCCTTTAATCCAGCCGCGTTTTTCCATGCGATAGAGCAGCGGATAGAGCGTTGCCACATTGAACTGCAACACGCCCTCCGAACGGTTGCCGATCAACTTGGCGATTTCATAGCCGTGCCGGGCACGCTCTTCGATCAATGCCATAATCAGCATCTCCGTGCTGCCTTTTTTTAGCTCACGATCCAGCATAGATGGTTCCTCAATATGTTGATTTGCGACATATCGTAAAGCAGCAGTTTCGATTTGGCAATCGGAGGCAGCGCGGAAAAGGTCGCGCTCAAAATTCCGCGCGCTTTTTTCTACGAAGATTTTTTGCGCCTCTTACAGGTTTGACCGCCCAGGCTCGCTTACAGAGATGAAAGCAACAGCACACCTTCTCGACCTGCGGGAAATTCTCTTGGCACAGCTTCGCACGCGGAAGGCATCATCAAACTTTTTTTCAAGGAGTCACTATGGCCAACACAGAACAGAATCAAGCACCGGTCGCCACCGAAGAAAACGGCGGCCGCCGCACTTTTATGAAAGGCATCGTCGCTGGCACTGTCGCCGCTGGCACGCTCGCCTCCACCGTAGCGAATGCGGCTCCGGCACAGTTCGCCGTGCCCGCCGCCACACTCGTCTATGCCAAACCACGCCCAGAAACTGCCAAGCTGAAAATCTCTTTCGATCAGCGAAGACAGCCCAAACTGGCG
>CAZRXE010000259.1:0-3404 GCA_964603695.1 uncultured Heliomicrobium sp. | reverse complement strand
CGCGGGCAAACCGATCATCGGCATCATCAACACGTGGAGCGATTTGAGCACCTGCCACAGCCACTTTCGCCAGCGCGCCGAAGAAGTGAAGCGCGGCGTTTGGCAGGCGGGTGGCTTTCCCGTCGAATTGCCGGCCATGCCGATCACAGAGATTTTCATGAAGCCCAGCCCGATGCTTTATCGAAATTTTCTGGCCATCCAAACCGAAGAGATGATTCGCAGCCAGCCGATTGACGGCGTGGTGCTGATGGGCGGTTGCGACAAAACCACGCCGGGACTGTTGATGGGCGCGATTTCGGCAAACCTGCCGGCGATTTATTTGCCTGCCGGGCCGATGTTGCGCGGCAATTGGAACGGCCAGTCGCTGGGTTCGGGCAGCGACGTGTGGAAATACTGGGCGGAAAAATGCGCGGGCAACATCACCGACGAACAATGGAACGAGATGGAAGACGGCATTGCGCGTTCCGCCGGCGTTTGCATGACGATGGGAACGGCTTCGACGATGACTGCCATCGCCGAAACAATGGGCATGACCTTGCCCGGCGCTTCTTCGATTCCGGCGGTGGATGCCAGTCATCAGCGAATGGCGACGAACTGCGGTCGCCGCATCGTGGAAATGGTTTGGACGGATTTCAAACCCAGCGACATTCTCACGCGCGCTTCCTTTGAAAACGCCATCACCGCCGACATGGCCATTGGCGGTTCAACCAACGCCATCATCCATACTGTCGCGATGGCCGGACGTGCCGGCATCAAAATTGAGTTGCGACAGTTTGACGAAATCGCCGTCCGCACACCGATGATCGCCAACATTCGCCCGTCGGGGCAGTACCTGATGGAAGACTTTTATTACGCCGGCGGCTTGCGCGCGTTGCTCAATCAACTCGGCGGATTGCTGAAGCCGGATGCGCTGACGGTCAACGGACGCACGCTCGGCGAAAACATCGCGTCGGCCAAAGTTCACAACGCGGACGTGATTCGTTCGCTCGACAATCCCGTTTCGGCCAAAGGCGGCACGGCGATTTTGTACGGCAACCTGGCACCCAACGGCGCGGTCATCAAACCGACCGCCGCCGATCCGCGTTTACACCACCACACCGGGCGCGCGGTGGTCTTCAAGGATTACAACGACATGGCCGCGCGCATTGACGATGAAGCGTTGGATGTGGACGCCGATTCCGTGCTGGTACTGCAAAACGCCGGGCCGCTCGGCGGCCCGGGAATGCCCGAATGGGGAATGTTGCCGATTCCGAAAAAGCTGCTCAAACAAGGTGTGCGCGATATGGTGCGGATTTCCGACGCGCGCATGAGCGGGACTTCTTACGGCGCTTGCGTGCTGCACGTCGCGCCGGAAGCTTACGCCGGCGGCATGCTGGCGTTTGTTCAGGATGGCGATTTGATCGAACTGGATGTCGCTGATCGAAAATTGAATCTGCTGGTCGGCGAAGAAGAATTGGTCAAACGCCGCGCCGGTTGGACGCCGCCGCCGCGTCGTTATGAACGCGGCTTCACGGCGCTGTATCTGGATCACGTCACGCAGGCCGACGAAGGTTGCGATTTCGATTTCCTGCACGCGGGCGCGCCGACGCCGGAGCCGGAAATTCATTGATAGAGCGCCGCACGATATGACCTACCTGTACATCCTCATCGGTTATTCGGCATTGATGATTGGGCTGGGCGTGTTCTGGTCGCGGCGCGTGCGGGCGTCGAGCGATTTTTTTGTCGCCGGGCGCAACTTGAACGCCGGTTTGCTGTTTTCAACCTTGCTGGCGGCCAATATCGGCGCGGGTTCGACGGTGGGCGCGACCGGAGCGGGCTATCGCGAAGGCTTGCTGGCTTCGTGGTGGGTAGGATCGGCTGGATTGGGTTCGATGATTCTGGCCTTCAGCGTCGGGCCGCGCATCTGGCGCGTGGCGCGCGACAACAATCTGTTCACGGTCGGCGATTATCTGGAATTCCGCTATGACCGGCGCGTGCGCGGACTGGCGGCGGCGCTGCTCTGGCTGGGTTCGCTGGCGATTCTGGCCGGACAGTTGATCGCCATGGAGCAAATTTTCAAAGTCACTCTGGGGTTGAGCAAAACCGCCGGGTGTCTATTGGCGGCGGCGGTCATTGCCGCGTATTTCACGGCGGGCGGACTGCACTCCACGGCGCGCGTCAACGTCCTGCAACTAACCGTCAAACTGATCGGCTTTGTGTTGGCGCTGATCTTTTTGTTCCTCTCCGCCGGCAGTTGGGGCGAATTGCAAATGCGCGCCGGAGAAAGCCTGACCGAATCGCAATCCATCAGCTACTTCAATTTCTTCGGCGGTGGATTTTCGAGCGTGCTGGGTTATCTGGCCTTGTTTGTTCCGCCCTTCATCGTTTCGCCGGGCTTGCTGCAAAAGATTTTCGGCGCGCGGGATGAAATCGAAGTCCGCATCGGCGTCAGTTTGAATGCGTTGGCGCTGCTGGCTTTCGCGGCGGTTCCGGCATTGCTGGGAATCATCGCGCGCAGCCGGTTTCCGGGCTTGGAAAATCCCGAACAAGCTTTGCCGCAATTGCTGACCGGCGCGTTGCCGTTGTGGTTGGGCGGATTGTTGCTGGGCGCGCTGTTTTCTGCCGAATTGAGCGCCGCGGACGCAGTGCTGTTTATGCTGACCACTTCGCTAAGCAAGGATTTGTACAAGACCTTCCTAAAACCGGAAGCCGACGACCAACAATTATTGAAAATGGCGCGAATGACGGCGGTGCTGTGCAGTTTGGCGGGCGCGGGACTGGCCATCTGGTTCGGTTCAGTGATTGCGGCGCTACGGATTTTCTACACTTTGCTGTCGGCGGCTTTGCTGCTGCCTTTGCTCGCCGGTTTGTATTCGCGACGAGTGACCGCGCGCGCGGCGCTGGCAACCATGACGACTTCCGTAACGTTGACGTTCCTGCTGGAACTGGCGACCAATCGCAAAGGCCACTGGGGCATTCCTTCGCTGATTTTCGGAACGGCGGCGGGCTTGGCGGTGATGCTGACGATGAGCCTGGCTGCGCGAAAAAAATAGGCTTACACCGTTGCCGATGTAAGCCTTCAAGTTTTCCGCCAGTACAAACTTGCTAAACCATTTGGAGGATCCCTGAAGCTTTCTCAGACCTGCTTCAGAAGAACTTTTTCAGCCTTTACTGTTTGGCAACGCTGCCGGCGGCTTCGCCGAGTACCAGCGTGTATTTCTGACCGCGCGGGGTAATGGTCGCAATCGTGCGCGTGCCATCAGTGTTTTCGCGATAGGTCATTTTGTCGGCGTCCGCTTCCGCAGTGTTCTGCCGCTTGGTGAATTGCGCGGCGACCACTTTCTTGCCGACTTTGATTTCGACCGTTCCCTGTTCGGCGTCCGGGATCGCTACTGTGTACGTGCCTTTCTTAATGACTTCATTGC
>CAZRXE010000258.1:0-1526 GCA_964603695.1 uncultured Heliomicrobium sp. | reverse complement strand
CGCAATTTGGCGATTGCCCATCAAGTCTGGCTGCAAATGCTGCAAGACAACGCTGTCGTATTCATGGGGCTGAGCGGCGGCTTGGTTCCAGCGGGCATGCGGCGGTTGGTCGCTTATCTGATTAAGAACCGCTGCATTGATGTGTTGGTGGCCACAGGCGCGAACATCTTCCACGACCTGCACGAAACGTTGGGACGCCATCATTACATCGGCGACCATAAAGCCAGTGATGCCGAATTGGTGGAAGAGAAGGTGGATCGAATTTACGACACCTACGCTTCCGAAGAAGAATTCCGGGAAGCTTATGAATGGATCGGCGGTTTCGCGTCGCAACTCGATAACTCGCATGCCTATTCGACGCGTGAATTCCTGCATCTACTCGGACGTGAATTGAGCGAGATTGCCACTGAAGACGGCATTCTGACTTCGGCTTTTAAATCGCGCGTGCCGATTTTTTGCCCCGCGATTACCGATAGTGCCTTCGGCGTTTCCATCGGCATCAGCCGCATTGAGAAAAAGAACCAATTCCAGTTCGATGTGATCCAAGATGTGGTCGAGATGGCGCAAATCGTTTCCAAATCGCGCTCGACCGGTATGGTGCTGTTTGGTGGCGGCACGCCCAAAACGTTCATTCAACAAAGCGAGACGGCGGCGGCGATGTTGCACAACACCACGCGCGGCCATAAATTCGCCGTCCAGATCATCGCCGACACGTCGGATTACGGTGGATATTCGGGCGCTGATTTCGACCAGGCGCAATCTTTCGGCAGAATGGCGAAGAATCACCGATCGGTCACGGTTCGCTGCGACGCCACGATTGCCATGCCGATGCTAGTGACCTCGCTTTCGCAAACGGCGTCAAAAGCCATGCGCACGCGCAAACGAATTCAGTTCGCGTTCGGCAAGGATTTGGGCATCACGATGCCATAACGACACGGCAATCTGTCGGCAAAAAACGAAAGGCGCGGCGAGCAATGCTCATCGCGCCTTTCGTTTTTTGCCAAACCGAATTCTGGTTAAGGAAGCGTTATGGTTTGGCCGACGTTGATTCTGTCGGGATTATCAATGCCGCTGGCCTTGGCAATCTCGTGATAATGATTGGCATCGCCATAAAACCGCTTGGCGATTTTCGACAGTGTGTCACCGGCAACCACAGTGTAGGTCAGTCCCGACTGCACGTTGACATCAATGATCGCGTCCGAAACGCCGGCATCAATGCCTTTGACTGTGTCCCAAATTTCGTTCTTGGCGTAATCCGAAGGAACAACGCCACGAATCAGAAGCTTGTCGCCTTCCAGATTCACGTTGTGAACTGTCATACCGATCTCGTGACCTTTTTCCAACACCGCGTTGTACTTCGATTTCAGTTCGTCAAAACTTGCCATTGCTAAAGTCCTCCTGGGTAAAGTGAGTTGATTGGATTGTTGGGAGTCCAAGCAAGCGGCTCCTAACGTCATTCATTGCCTAGAAAGCCACTGTTACGAATGTATGGGGATTTGTGAACGCCGCGAAGTCTAAACAAAAGC
>CAZRXE010000257.1:0-2396 GCA_964603695.1 uncultured Heliomicrobium sp. | reverse complement strand
TCATTCAAAGCGTGGCATTTTGAGCAAGTCAGGCGGGGTTCATTTTGTGCGTTGATCCCAAAGATTGAATTCACTTCTTCCGGCATAACGACACTCCTTTTTTATTTTTGTCTGTTCAGAAGAACTGCGAGGAAAACGATCAGACTGCCATCGTGAATCAAGGTTCTTAGTTGTAAAAACGTGTTGAGGTAAAATCGCACTGTGGCATCCGACAATGCCTGCGTCGTCCGCCTATCCAGTATTGCTTGCTGTATGTATGGGGAAAGCATTGAAAGAACCATGCCCAGCCCAACGCCGATGATTGCGATTAGTGTCGCTGTTTTCAGGCTCATTATTTCTCCTCAGTTGTATAGGTTCAGTTAAAACCGGCAGCAAGCGGCACATCACCGCGTGTTCTTGCGCGCACGGTGTTTGAGACGAATCTCTTTGGCCAGGACGCCGCCTTGCCGGTTCGCCAAGTAAGTGCCGAAGGTCGCCGAATCTTTTCCTTCCGCTTCCACCAGCAAACCGGGCATGCCGCCCATCGCTTGTTTTATCTGTTCGGCGGTCAGGCTGGCTTGCTGGGGCGAGGGAATGTCGTCGCCGGATTCGGAAAAAAACAGCATCAGCCGTTCATCTTCGGCGGGCGGGCGGAGTTCGATCATGCCGAGCGTAGAATTGGCACCGGCACGAATGGCGTTGCTTTCTGCCGAGGCCGGAAAGAGCAATTGGCTCTGGCCGGAGGCATCGCAAGCCCACAGCGTCAGGCGTCCGTCCACGTTGCTGCTGACGTGCAGACGGATGTGGTCGCCGGTGTGAAACACGCTGTCTTCGGCGATCTTTCCAGCGCCTTCCAATTCCAGCCAATAGCGCAGCGCGGGCGTTTTGGCGGGGGCGGCGTGTTTTTTGGTGACCAGGATTTTGCTGCCTTCCGGCGTTTGAGCGGGCGGCTGATAAAAAATCGCTTTCGCGCTTTCCCGTTCGCGCTGTTGAGCGATTAACGGTGCGGCTAGCGCCAGCATCAGCGCCAATTGGATGAACGCATTGACGGTTGAACGACTATTTTCTTGACTGCGCATCACTTGATTCCTGTTCCACTATTTCGATTGCGGTTGAATGCCGATACGAATGTCCAGCTTTGTGTCGGGCGGTTCCATCATCGGTCGTTGAATCTGGTTCTTTTCGGCACGCACGCGCTGCGAAACTTGATCGCGTAGCGAGACGAACATTTCGCCGATCGGTGCCAGCCCATCGTTTTGCTTCAGCGCCTGAATCAGGTAGTAGGTGAAAATTCCGTTTTTCAATTCGTGGCTTTCCCATGAGCTTTCATTGGATTGGCTGGCGGTGATGATGACGCGCCCCTGACCACCTTCGCTTGCCTGACTGAGCATTTTGGGGGAAACCGTGGCGGTGAAGTTGATTGCTTTGCCGCCTTCCCCCGCGCCTTTCGCGTTGCCAGCAGACGATGACGAAGGTGCGGAAGCTCCGCCGAGCGAAACCCCGGCTAGCGTAGCCGCGCCGCTGAAACAGGTATCCAGGAAGATCGCCATCCGTTGCGCCCGGATCAGCTTCGAGGCGCTTTTGACCACATCCACCATCGGCAGTGAAGTCGCGAAAAGACGGTTCGGGTTGGTGTCGTAAGTGACAATGTAGTTCACGTCCAGGTTGGTCAAATCGCGCGGCGAGCCGTGCGTGCTGATATACATCACCACCAGGTCCTCCGGCCCAGCCGATTCGCTCAGCCGTTCAATCTCGGATTTGATTCTGCCGGTCGTCGCCTCGGCATCGGTCAGTAGCGCAACGTTCGATTTTTTGAAACGGCCGTATTTAGGGTTGGCCAGCAACTCGGCAAAATCCCGCGCGTCTTTGGCCGTGTAATTGAGTTTCTTGATGCCTGGAAACTGGTATTGGCCGATGCCGATGACGAGCGCCCATTTTTCGCGGACGACGGGCGACAGCTTGATGTCCTTGGCGGCGACGATAGGCGCGAAAGGATCGTCGTTTCGCCGCAGACCTTCGGCATTGAACAGTTCCGCCTTCGCGCGCGCGTATCTGGCGTCGGAGGCGTTTCCGAGTCTGCGGGCGTAAAGGTAGCGGTAATACCAAGCGTTGCCGGATTCACTGCACAAGTTCGTGGCGGTTTCGAGTTTGTACCTGATGCGCTCGGCCTGTTCGCGGCTGATGTCGGCGCGCGCCTGTTCACGCGCCTGAACGACGATGTCTTCGGCGCTGTCGCACTTTTCCGTCTGCCCCCTCCCGGTCGGCGTGGGAAAACCGGCCACGAAAAAGACGGCCATAATGATCGGAATTGCCAGCTTCGACATGAGTATTTCCTTCATGTGTCAGTTTTTCTTGCGCACCGGCGCGGTTGGACGCTTGGGGGCGGTTTGCTTGCTCTGCCGGGCGCGCATGGCGGC
>CAZRXE010000256.1:0-1601 GCA_964603695.1 uncultured Heliomicrobium sp. | reverse complement strand
GTGGAGGTCAGCGATTTATACGTTGCGCTCAAACCGCACGCGGAGTGGACAACGACAAAGAGCCGCGAAGAGTTGATCGAAAAGATGTCGCAGGTTTTAGAGAACAAAGTGCCGGGCGCGGCTTTCAGTTTCTCGCAGCCGATTGAATTGCGCGTCTCAGAGTTGATCTCCGGCGTGCGGTCGGACGTAGCCATCAAGCTCTTCGGTGACGATCTCGACACACTCAAGACGGAAGGCGAAAAGATCGCGCGCGTCGTCAGCAAAGTTAGCGGCGCGGAAGATGTGAAAGTCGAACAGATTTCTGGCCTACCGCAATTGCAAATCAAACCTGACCGCGCGGCGATTGCGCGTTACGGCATCAACGTCGAAGCGGTCAACGATCTGGTCGAGTCCATTGTCGCGGGTAAGCAGGCAGGCTTGGTCTACGAAGGCGAGCAACGCTTCAATCTGGTCGTGCGCCTGAATGAAAACGCAGGCCGCGATGTCGAGACGATCAAGGCGTTGCTCGTGTCCGCTCCCCCTCTGAACGGAAATGCCGCGCGCATTCCGCTCGCGCAACTGGCCGACATCTCCATTGTCGAAGGTCCGGCGCAGATTTCACGCGAAGACACGCGCCGCCGCATCGTCGTGGAATTGAATGTCAGGGGGCGCGACATCGGCAGCTTCGTCAAAGAGGCGCAAGCGGCAATTGATCGAGAGATCAAGCTGCCCGCCGCTTATTACCTGCGCTGGGGCGGCCAGTTCGAGAATCTTGAGCGCGCGTCGGAACGATTGTTGATCGTTGTGCCGCTGGCCTTGTTCCTGATCTTCGTTTTGCTCTTCACAACGTTCAACTCGCTCAGGCAGGCGGCGCTGATCTACACCGGCATTCCCTTCGCCATCGTGGGCGGCGTGTTTGCGCTGGCGTTGCGCGGGCTGCCGTTTTCCATTTCCGCGGGTGTTGGCTTTATTGCGCTCTTTGGCGTCGCGGTGCTGAACGGAGTGGTGATGGTGAGCGCGATTAACCGTTTGCGTGAGGAGGGCAGATCAGTTGCCGACGCAGTGCGGGAAGGCGCGGACACACGCTTACGTCCGGTGTTGATGACGGCGCTGGTTGCCAGCTTAGGTTTTATTCCGATGGCGATTGCGACTTCGGCGGGCGCCGAAGTGCAACGCCCATTGGCGACCGTCGTTATCGGCGGTCTGATTACGTCAACCCTGCTCACCCTGCTCCTACTGCCGGTGCTCTACGGCTGGTTCGAGCGCGATCAAGAGAGGGATGAAGCTTTAGGAGGAAAAGGACATGAGGATTATCACAGCGATGATTCAGCCGTTTATGCTGAACAAAGTCACGAGCGCACTTGAGGCAATCGAGGGCTTCCCCGGTATGACTGTCACCCAAGTGCGCGGTTTCGGGCGTAGGCGAAACCGGATTGAGCAGCGAGCGTTGCAGATTGACGAGTTCAAAGAGAAGTTGCGCCTTGAGATCGTCACTCCATCCAACAAGGTGCAGCAGATCGTCGAGACGCTCGTGCGCGCAGCACATACAGGCAACGACGGCGACGGTAAAGTCTTCGTCTGGCCAGACGAAGACTTTACCGTCGCCGTCGTTGCCTGTATGT
>CAZRXE010000255.1:0-3633 GCA_964603695.1 uncultured Heliomicrobium sp. | reverse complement strand
CCCGGCCATTAAAAACAAAATCGCGGGTTCAATCAAACTAGTCAGTTGGCCCAGTTTGACTTCGGTTTCCGCGTCGTAGAAGCCGGAGACTTCATCCAGCATTTCCCGCAATGAACCTGAACGTTCTCCGACGCCGATCATATCTGTTGCCAATTCAGGAACCCAGCCGGCCTCCGCCAGACTTTCGGTGAAAGGCTTGCCTTCGCGGACTTTGGGAAGCGCGGGTTCGGTCGAGCGGAGCAATTCGCGATTGGCGATGGAAGCGAGCGCGATCTGGAAGGATTCCACCACGGTAATGCCGCCTGCCAGCAACGTTGCCATGCTTCTGGAAAACTGCGCGGTGGTCATTTGTTTGATAAGCTCTCCGATAATGGGAATCTTCAAAACCCAGCGATCCATGGTTCGACGGCCATTTTCCGTCCGCCGCCAGGAAACAATGGCGGCAATAATGCCGGCCACGGTTGGCGCAAGCCAAAAGATGTTTTCGCGCACGGCTGACGAAAGCCCCACGACGTAAAGCGTGATCGTCGGCAAATCCGCGCCCATGTTTTCGTAAAGCGACGAGAACTGAGGAATAACGAAAGTGGTTAGTACGACAATCAGCACCACTGCCGCGCAGAGCAGCATGACCGGATAGGTCAGCGCGCTGCGAATCTTACGGCGAAGTTGCGCAATTGCTTTGGTAAATTCAACGTAACGGCGCAACACCTCGTCAAGATTGCCGGAACGTTCGCCAGCGAGAATTGATGCGGTATAAATCTTGGGAAAGGTTTCGCCCTGCGCTGCAAATGCTTCCGACAAGGCACTGCCGGATTTGATTCGTGTCTCGACATCGGCAAGAATCGCGCGCAGCTTAGCGTTAGGAGACCGCTGGCGCAGCATTTGGATGGATTGCAATACAGGCAAACCGGCGTGGAATAGCGCTGCCAACTGCTGATTGAAGAGAAGAAAATCGTCGAGCTTGATTTTGATGGAGCGCGGAGCGCCGCTTCGCACCCGCATTCCGGCAATTACTCCAGCCGTCTCGACCGAAAAAATTCGATAGCCTTCTTGGGAAAGGCGAAGCCGCAGTTCTTGTTCAGACAAACCTTCTACGGTGCGCGTCACAATCTCGCCTGCGGGGGTTCCCAATCTGCAAGTAAACTCTGCCATATTTTGTATTACTCTCGCTGAATTGAGTTCGCTTAGTGTGAGTGAAATTCATTGTGTGCCGGACTCATAATCGCGCGCTCAAGTGAGGGTAAATCAACCTATCCGGCTACTGAGGCTATCTGGGGGACAATCATCTAGGATTGAGGGATCCTTTGTATCAGATTCGCCAACGCATTCCTACGGCTCACTTGCAATGAACTATCGTGGTGCGTTATGAAAATTATAAGCGTCGTTAGTCGGCAATACACACGTTACCTTTGAAAAGAACTCCGACAGTTCCACGCTCTGAGTCCTGTCAGGTTTCATAAATTTTCTGTTTTCTCTTGAAGTCAAAGCAGATAACGAAGTGTTTCAATTTGAAAAGGCCATAAAGATTGGGGCGCGATTTACCGTAATCGCGCCCCTTAGCGAAGTCGTCAGCCAATACATCGATGGCCAACCTGTAGTGGTCCGTGTGTGAGTCGTGTGAGGTCGTACAGCCTTCCGCATCAGTCAAGCTTAAGGCAGACACAATGTGCTTCCGTTAGTCGGATAATCAACACTTGACCCGCAAGCCACGGGGATGAGTGGGACTGTGATTGAATAACCTGTAAGGTTCTGTCCATTATTCAGCCCACTGAAAGTCGTGGCAATTCGTAGATTTTGCCCACCGGTAAATGCGCCTATTTTCGTTGCTGTTGATCCCATCAAGGGCACGTTGGCAAGTGTGATGGTCGCGCCCGCAGTATTACAGCGCACGGTCTGATTTCCATTGGCATAAAAACTCGCCCAACCAGTGCGCCCGCTGGGAACGACTGTATTGATAGGTGGCGATGTACGAACTGATGTAATGCGTTGTTTGTCCGATGTCAGGTAGCAGTTCAGTGGAAGTTGCCCCGAAAAAGCGTTTTCTGCATCGTTGCGAACAAGGAAGAATAGTGTTCCGCTAAACGGATTACCGCCTGTGATTAGGTCAGGAAGGGGTGTATAGACATAAAGCCTAGTATCCGCCAACGGCGCTCCAACACCAGAAACCTGACTTGGGAAGCTATCAAGTACCATGGCAAACGGTAAGTAGTCGTATTGCGAACCGTTGAAAAATAGTGTGGCGCTCGTTCCATCAGAATTGGCCGGAGAGGCGAAGTTGCCATCACGGCGTGCCGCCGCCATGGCCGCCAATCCAAAACGATGGCCAGTAGGAGTTACTACCAATTCGTCGCCTGCCAGATAGTTGAAACCAACCGGACGCCCCTGGGCATCAACCGCGATCACGACCAGATAGCCTGCAACATTCGGGTCAAGATCGGAAGTGAGAAAGGTTGTTGTTTGATTGCCTGTCAGGCAAATGAAAGCGTCGGCTATATTGCAAGTGCTGCTATCAACGAAGAAAACATGCACAACGATGTCTTGTGTTGCATGTACATTGGTGATGTTGATGCGAGTGTTGACTTGTGAACTCAACGCGTCGCTTACGTAATAATTAAAGAAAAGTACACTGCCAAGCTTGTTATCGCTTACGCCCTTACCCGTTGTGACATCGTTGGCGCTCCCTGGCAGTCCAGCAATTCCTTGAGCTTTGGCCTCAAGCGACGGAACGAAAGACAGCAGAACAAACACAATGAGATATGAAAAGCCGAACAATAGACGGCGACGTGAGGCTCGCATCCTGTTCTCCTATTAGTAAACCAGCAGCATCAGCCAGACCTTAATCCATAAATAAGAATGCAACTAAATGCATTCTCTGTTGAAGCTTAGTCAACTCCAGTAATAATGGAGTCAAGGCACAGCCAGCCGACGGATTTGGAATTCAATTAATCTAAAACAATTCCCTTAGTTGCCCAGTGAGAATTTCAACGGGGATGCTCTTGAGTTCGCGTAAACGTAACCTGCTTAAATGTCTCTGGCTAAAACTGTGAAGTCAAACTTCGAGATCATTTCTAACATCGTAATGATTGAGTTGATTTGAACATTACTGCAATCAGGGACATGGTCGCGGCCGCGAAAAGATTCTTTCGATTGTGAAAGATATTTGAGGTTCGCTACCAACGCGGGCGGATTGTAGCCGCGTTCATAAGGGGAGTCAACCGGCATTTCATCAGGCTCAGGGCTTTTGCAAAGTCAGCACAGGCTTCCCAAAATAAGCTTTGAAGCCTTGCCGATGTTGGCGCTGTAGTGTCGTCGCGCCTGCGCTGCATTTTCCCACCCTTGATGGCGAATCAGTTTAATTGCCAAATTGTTGAAAACGGCGAGTACTTCTGCGCCGATATAGGATTTCATTTGGACATTGTCTTCTTTGAACGTCACATTCCGGCGATAGTGCGAACTGTTCTCAATTCCCCAATGGCCTCGATTGAGTTCAAGTAATTTAGCCGCTCCTGCGACCTCAGCTTTATGTGATGTAATTCCATAAACAACTTCTGACCGCGTCTTTTCTGCCTTGAGCAGGATCGTTTCGCGTTTGATCTCAAAGACCTGCCCCAGATGAGGCCAATCGAGGGACAT
>CAZRXE010000254.1:0-11085 GCA_964603695.1 uncultured Heliomicrobium sp. | reverse complement strand
GCGGTAGCAGTGATTGTGATGATGGCTTGATTGAGAGTACCCAGAAGACACAAGTAGCGGGATTGAAGCGGCGTGTATACGTTTTTGGATATTTTTGTGGGGACGACTTTAGAAGCAGTATCTTGCCGTCATCTACTACGGCCAAAGCGGTCATAGTTATAAATTGGGTAACGGCTCAGGGCGCTTTGAGAATTGAGAATTGAACATCTGAAATGGGAATTGGGCAGCAGGAAAAACTTTCCTATTGCCCAATTCCTCAATTACCAATTTTCAATGTCCAATGTAAACGGCCAGAGCAATTACTAAATTGTGACGAAATCACATCCTTCAGAAAGGAGTTAATCCAAATCAAGCAAGGACTCTGAGTCTTGATTAAGCTGCGCGGGGGCCAATGGGACAGCCGTCTGGGGTTGAACTTGATGTTTGACGAGTTCGGCGATTTCCGGCGCGAGTTTCGAGACCAGATTGTCCAGGAGCTTGTCCGACAACTGTGCGACTACGCGATTGACGATTTCATCAATCACGGTTTGCGGAATGGTGGAAACTGCGACCGAGTTGGCCTCTGTCACCGTCGCGGCAACCGAAGGCATGGACTCCGGCTGCGGAACGACCGAGATTGTTTGCGGCCAGATTTCGGGCAATACATCATCCAAATCCAGTACGTGATCCAAGTCACTGGTGAATTTCCGATGACCGTTCGGAATCGCGGCGAACGCCTCTTGCACGACAGGCGCGACGGTGATGGGCAAAGACTCCTTCGCCGGAAGCTCCAACTCAGATTCCACGAAAGGCGTTTCACCTGGTACTGGCGCTTCTGGAATTGTCGAAACGACAGCTTCGACTTTCGCCAGGATTTCCTTGGCTTCCAGTGCAGGTATTTGAACATCTTCGATTTCCAGTTCCAGCGGCCCTGAGGTTTCTTCAAAAGCAGGCTGGCTAGCTTCAGCTTCAACGCCCAGAACATCGTCAACCGAGTTCGCCTGCGGCAAAATCTCCTCTTCTTCCATGTCGGGCGGGAAAGGTTGCGTATCCTGCACCGGGTAAGCGCGCACAGTGGACGAGGCTTCGACCCTGGATGTGGATTCCCTATTCGCGGCTTCCCGCAATGCCTGCGCGGCCTGTTCGGCACGCTTAGTCAGAGTGCCTGTGTTGGACAATGCGCCGCTATTAGTCAGCGGCGTGGAGATTCTGGGCGGATTGCTTTCGAGTAATCCTTTAACAGTTGAAATCAGCGTGCGAATGGATTGGAAGGGTTTGGTCAGATGTTGATTCGCGCCGATGCGGCGGGCGCGTTCTTCGTCAAAAGGCTCGAACGCTGGGACGAGCAAAACCACCGGCGTATCTTTCATCTCCGGATGGTTTTTGACGAACTCGCAGATTTCGTAGCCGTTTTTGCCGGGGATGGAAACATCCGCCATGACCAAGGCTGGGCGCAGGTACTGCAACCTATGCAGCGCTTCATCGCCGTTGTTGACGGTTAAAACATCAACGCCTTCATCCGAGAAAGTCAGTGTGATTATCTTTTGAACAGTGACACTATCGTCAGCGAGCAGAATCTTATAGCCCACGACACCCTCCAAGCAGAGATTGTAAATCAGGATTGGGACAACACTTGCGGGCAAACTTTTACCACAAAGAAACAAAAAACACGAAGAGTTTGCCCAACTCTTCGTGCTCTTGCATTTTCAGAAATAGGACGGTGAATTACCGGAAAATGCCCAGTACGCCGCCCTTCTTCTTGCCTTTCTTTTTCTTATCTTCTTTCTTGGCGTCGCCGGATTTGTTCTCTTCCTGCTTTGTTTCCGGCTTCGTGGGTTGTGCGGCGGACGGTCCCGATGCCGCAGGAGTGGCGGAAGCGGGTTGATTGGCCGCCGGTGGTTCAACCGCGCCTTTGGTGCTGGCGCGAATGCCGCGTGTGCCTGTGGCATTGCTGGCATCGGAAGGTTTCTTCAGCGCCTCTTCCTTCACGTCGCTCTTCTCATCGCCCTTTTTGCTCAGCAACACGCCGTCTTTGGTGATATCCAAACCGTTGCGTCCCAAAATCAAACCGAACTTGCCCACGAAGTTGGGGCGCTCCGGCGCGGGATTATTGTTGCTGGGTTCGGGAATCGGTTTGCCGAGCTTTTCCAAATACTCTTTGCCTTTTTTGGCAAATTCGCTGTTCGAGTAATCGCGCACCAGACGCGTGAAATATTCCGTGGCCTCTTCCGGCTGTTCCTGCTCGACCAGCGAAACACCAAGTAGGTAAAGTGATTCATCGAAGTAACTGAAGAAAGGATAATTTGTGACGATGTCGCGCAGGCGACTTTCAGCGGCTTTGTATGCTTGGCGGTTGTAAAGATAGAAACGCGAGATGTCTATTTCGTGCAAGCCCAGAACCTGTTGCACGTCGTCCAGGTCATTTTTGATCGCCGCCATCATCGGCGAGCTTTGGCAGGTTTGCGAGGCGGATTTCAATTGTTGCTCGGCTTTGCGGGCGTTGCTCACGTCGCGGTTGTAAGCGCCCATCTGCCGCATAAAAGACTGAGCGATCTTGTGCTTGACCTCGCAGATTTTCGGATGCGTCGGGAAGTATTGAGCGAAATCCTTGTAACCTCCGATGGCTTGTTCCAGATTGCTGTTCCCGCCTTCCAGGTAAAACGAATCGGCGATGGCCAGTTTAGCCAGTGGCAGGTATTCGCTGTCGGCGTAAGTCGTAATCACGACATTGTAAAGCAGACGGGCTTCGTCGTAGCGGCCTTTTTCGGCTTTCTTGGAAGCCTGTTCGTAAAGCTCTTTGTCGCGTCCGGGAATCGCGGCATTTTCGTTTTTGACTTTGTCTTTGCCGCCGCACGCGGCAAACACCAGCGAGAACATCGTGACCAGCAAAACAACGAAGACCTTAGCTTTCATCTTAACAACTCCTACAACAGCCTTTCGGATATGGGCAACCAAACCCAGGCTGGATAATTTCGTCTTTCCTTGCGGTTGGGACGAAAGAAAGTTTTTCATACCACCGCGCCACTGCCAGCGGAAGCTGCTTGGAGCAATTGCCGCACCGCTTCTCCCGGATCAGGCTTTCCAAACACTGCTGAACCTGCGACCAGAATTTCCGCTCCGGCGTTGACCACCGCCGCAGCATTATCAACGCCGATGCCACCGTCAATTTCAATCCGTGCCTGCGAGCCGCTGGCTTGAATTAGCGCGCGCAATCGGCGCAGCTTATCCAAACTGGAAGAAATGAATTTTTGCCCACCGAACCCTGGATTGACGGACATCAATAGCACGTAATCCACGTCCGCAATCACCTCTTCGATCATCGCCAATGGCGTTGCCGGATTGAGTACCACGCCTGCTTTGCAACCGGATTGCCGGATGTAACTGATCGTGCGGTGAACGTGATAAGTCGCTTCAGGATGAATCGAAATCATGCTGGCACCCGCCTTGGCGAACGCGCCGATGAAATTGTCGGGATTTTCGATCATCAGATGCGCATCAATCGGCAGGTTGGTCGCTTTGCGAACCCACTCGATAATGAACGGGCCAATCGTCAGGTTTGGAACGAAATGGCCGTCCATCACATCGAAGTGAATGTAGGATGCGCCCGCGTTTTCCACTGCCGCGACTTGCTCGCCCAGCCGCGTGAAGTCAGCCGATAAAATTGAAGGTGCGATTTCGACCATCTGTTGTGAACCTTTGCGATAGTCTCGAAGCTCAGAACGCCGCCTCTAAATGATCTTGCCGATTAACTTACCTCTCGGTTTGCGGCGTCGGCTTCGGTGTGGGCGACTCTTCTGGCGAAGGCGACGGTTTGGGCGTCGGCTTCGGGGTCGGAGTCGGCGTGGGCGGCGGCCCAGTGCTAATACTGATGCGAACGAGTTGACCTGTTTTGATAATGGTTCCGGGGGCGGGAGATTGATCGCTGACTAGGTTAATTGCCACCTTGTCGTTTGGCGCACGCCCTTTGAGTTTCATGCGCAACCCGGCATCGTCCAATGCATCAAGCGCGGCCTGTTCGGTTTTGCCGACCACATCCGGCACTTCAACCGAACGCCCGCGCAACGTGAAGTACATCACGGCAAATGCACTGCTGAAAAAAATCAGCGCCAACAGCGCCACACGCAGCAACTGTTTGACCAGACTCGAATCGAGCCGAAAACCCAAACGCATTCTCCTGTTTGATTTGATCCCTTGTGGTTGAAGGGAGAGTGTAGCATCGCCTGATTCCGCTTGACAACGTTTGCTCCCCCCACTCGCCGAGTTGCTTGCTCAGCCTTCGTCGTGAATCGTCGTCAACTTGACGATTTCAAAAAGCCGCACGCCATTCGGCGTCTGCACTTTGACCTCATCGCCTTCTTCCTTGTTCAACAAACTTTTGCCAATCGGCGAGGAAGTCGAAATCAATCCCTTTTCATAATCGGATTCCTCCGGCGTCACCAACCGGTATGTCACTTCCACATCGCGATCCAAATCGCGCAGCACTAGCGTTGAACCGTAAGACGCACGGTCTCGCGGCAAACGGCTCAGGTCAATGCTCGATAGTTTGGCCAGTTGTTGTTGCAATTGGCGAACGCGTGCCCGAACGTAATCCTGTCGCTCGCGGGCATACTTGTACTCCGAGTTCTCTGATAAATCGCCGAGCGCCGCTGCCGTTCGCAAGGCTTTTGGCAATTCGACGGTCAACTCGTATTCGAGAGTTTTCAGCTCAGCAATGATCTTTTCTTTTCCGGTTAATTCTTTTTCTTCGCTCACAGTCCAAATCCTTTCACACCGAATCAGCAACGCGAGCAGTAACGAACGTTCCAGTAGTTCTGACGCTCGCTACCGCTCGCGGTGCTGATTCGGTTCGACTCAAAAAATGCGACTGCCGCAATCTCGCTCTTTAAGAGCGAGGCTGCGGCAGCCGGCACGGAAGCTAACACACTTCCCACACTGCTTCAATCGGCCTCTTTTGGCTTTTACAGGTTCAACTTGTCCACCAATTCCTGAACCGAACCGGCGGATTTTTGCAGCGCGGCCCGTTCTTCGGCGGTCAGATTGATTTGAATGATTTCCTCGATACCGCCCGCGCCGATCTTGACCGGCACGCCGACGAACAATCCGTTGATGCCGTATTCGCCTTCAAGCAAAACGGCGCAAGGCAGGATTTTCTTCTTGTCTTTCAGAATCGCTTCGACCATTTCGACCGCCGCCGAAGACGGCGCGTAATAAGCCGAGCCGGTTTTCAGCAGACTGACGATCTCCGCGCCGCCGTTGGCCGTGCGCGTAACGATCTGGTCAACAGTTTCTTTGGGCAGCAATTCGGTGATGGGAATTCCCGCGCAAGTCGAATAACGCGGCAACGGAACCATGGTGTCACCGTGTCCGCCCAGCACGAAGGCCGTCACGTTTTCGACCGAAACGTTCAAGGCTTCGGCCAGAAAACAACGCATGCGCGCCGAATCCAGCACGCCCGCCATTCCCAGCACGCGGTTTTTCGGGAAACCGGATTTTTTCCAGGCGACCTGCGTCATCGCGTCGAGCGGATTGGAAACGACAATAATGATGCAATTCGGCGAATGTTTGACGATCTCTTCGGTCACGCTGGCCACGATGCCGGCGTTGGTGTTAAGCAAATCGTCGCGGCTCATGCCGGGTTTGCGCGCAATGCCGGACGTGATGACAACCACGTCGGAATTCGCCGTTTCCTTATAACTGTTCGCGCCGACCAATCGGCTGTCATAACCTTCAACCGGTCCGGCTTGCGCCAAATCCAAAGCCTTGCCCTGCGGCATGCCTTCGATGATGTCCACCAGAACCACATCGCCGAGTTCCTTGGAAACCAGCCAATGAGCCGTTGTCGCGCCGACATTCCCCGCGCCGACAACCGTAATTTTCTTTCTTGCCATATTCCTCCGTAGCTGGTGGTTTGTGATTGGTGGTTGGTGACTGGTTTCAACCAACCACCAATCACCAACCGCCAACCACCGATTTACATATTCTCGATAATCGCTGTGGCGAATTCGCTCGTCTTGACCTTAGTTGCGCCTTCCATTTGGCGTTCCAGGTCGTAAGTGACGCGCTTTTGGTCAATCGTTTTGACGATGCCGCTAATGATTAAATCCGCGACTTCCTGCCAGCCCATGTGCTCGAACATCATCACGCCAGACAGCATGACCGAACCCGGATTGATGACATCCTTGTCGGCGTATTTCGGCGCGGTTCCGTGCGTGGCTTCAAAAACCGCAGCCGCGTCGCCGATGTTCGCGCCGGGGGCAAGGCCCAGTCCGCCCACCTGCGCCGCGCAAGCGTCCGACAGATAATCGCCGTTCAGATTCGGCGTAACAATCACTTGATATTCATCCGGGCGCAGCAGCAATTGCTGGAACATCGCGTCAGCGATGCGGTCATTGACCAGGATTTTGCCTTCCGGCATCTGGCCGTTGTGATCTTTCCAAAGTTCGTCTTCGGTGACGATATGGTTGCGGAATTCCGCCTTCGCCAATTGGTAGCCCCAATCGCGAAACGCGCCTTCCGTGTACTTCATGATGTTGCCTTTATGAACCAGCGTGACGATTTTCTTCTTGTGGTCAACGGCGTACTGGATGGCGCGGCGAACGATGTTGTTCGTGCCGGTGATGGAAATCGGTTTGATGCCGATGCCGGAATCGGCATTGATCCGATAGCCGAAATCGCCCAGAAACTCGATCAACTTGGCGGCGCGGTCGGTTCCTTCCTGGAACTCGATGCCGGAATAAACGTCCTCGGTGTTTTCGCGGAAGATCACCACGTCCAGTTTTTCGGGATGTTTGACCGGCGCGGGCACGCCATTGAAATAACGCACCGGACGCACGCAGGCATAAAGATCAAGCACCTGTCGCAACGTCACGTTCAGCGAACGAATGCCGCCGCCGACGGGCGTGGTCAGCGGCCCCTTGATGGCCACAACAAAATGCTGAATCGCGTCGAGCGTACCTTTCGGCAGCCACTCATTGAATTGATTGAACGCTTTTTCTCCGGCAAAGACTTCGTACCAAACGACGCGGCGCTGCCCGCCATAAGCCTTTTCGACCGCGGCATCGAACACGCGCTGCGAGGCTTTCCAAATATCTCGCCCGGTTCCGTCACCTTCGATATAAGGGATGACGGGATTGTCCGGGACTTGGAGCCGCCCATTTTCGACAGTGATGCGTTTGCCGTCTTCGGGCGTTGGGATTCCGTTAAACACAGGCATAAGAGCAAATCTCCTTCAGTCAGGAATTATTCGGCGCGAGGCAAACTCGGCCAAGCTCACAGATGGTATTGCGATTGATTGCAGACAACTTTTGAGAGCTTTGTGTGGAAGCGGGCGGAGTCTAGCAACCGCCCGGAAGAACTGTCAAGGAAGCGTTAAATCAGGCGTTCCGCGCGTTTGGCCTGATTGGAAATGCCCAGCCGGCGAATGCGATGTTATAGTCTGCGTGATGATTCCGACCGAAGAAATCCACCAAAACTTGAAAGAATTCGAGCGGCTGACAGCACAAGGAAGCCTGACCGAAAACGCCGCCCTGACACTTGCAAGCCGCACCGCCGAACTCACCATCAAGCACTTTGAAAGTGAAGGCCGCTTGCTGCGCAACGCCATCGAATTGCTGTGCCGACTCGCCGTCAGCGAAGACCACCAAGTCGCCCGCGCCGGCATTCACGGGCTGTTCCCCGAACTGATCGAACAATTGAATGATTCATTCAATCCGGCATATTGCCGTCTCTACGATCAACTGTTTGCGCAGGTGATCGAATTCTGCCGCCGCCTGCCGGAAGGCCGCTTGCTGGACAACGCACTAAAACAGTTTGGTTTGGCAAACGAAACTGCTTTGCTGGCGCGTAAAGCCGGAGTCTCCAATCTCCAATCTCAAATCTCAATGCTCCACTCTTTCGCGGCCGTCAAAAAAGGTCTGCTGCCTTCACGCGTGACCATCGGTGCGGACGTGGCCGTGACCAGTGTCTTGATCGCCAAACTCCGTCAGGCACTGCCGCAAGCCGAATTCGTCATTCTGGGTTCGCCGAAACTCCGCGAGTTGTATGGAGGCGATGGCCGCATTCGCATTCGCGAAATCGTTTATGAGCGCGGCGGCACGCTGCTTTCCAGATTGACGAGTTGGGCGAGCGTCGTCGAAGCGGTCAAAGACGAGCTTCGCGGTTTGCGCGAAGAAGAATGCTGGATCGTTGATCCCGATTCACGCCTGACGCAGCTTGGCCTGCTGCCGCTAATCGAAAACGACCGCAACTACTTTTTCTTCGAGAGCCGCAGTTATCAAACCGAATCGGCGACTTCCATCGGTCGGCTTGCAGCACATTGGGCGGGAGAATTGATTGGCGATACCGCTCCTGTTTACCCCTTCGTCGCCTTGCCGAAAGAGCATCAGGAATTCGGCCAGGCTGTCGCCGGTCAAATCCGCAATCCGGTGACGATCAGCTTCGGCGTCGGCGGCAACGAACGGAAACGAGTTTCGGCTGAATTTGAAGAACAGTTGATCGCTCATTTATTGGCGGACTCAACGCTGATTTTGGACAAAGGCGCAAGTCGTGAAGAGCGCGAACAGATCAATCGCATCGTTGCGCGGCTTCGGGCGCAAAACAAAACGGTTGTTGAACTTGATGAAGCAAACAAGGCCGAAGTCGCCGCCGGTAAATTACAGCAAACCGATGTCGTAACCTGGGACGGCAGCATCGGGGCATTTGCCGGACTCATTGCCGCCGGCCACAAATACATCGGTTACGATTCCGCCGGCCAGCACATCGGTGCCGCGCTTGGCGTGCCAACCCTGACGGTGTTCGTCAACTCCGGCAACGAAACCTTCGCGCGGCGCTGGCGGCCATTCGGACGGGGCGACATCGAAGTAGTAACGGTCGAGGCGAAACAAAATCAGGCTCCGCAACAATCCGTGAATCGCCGCGGAGCCTTGCCGGCTGATGATCCCTTTGTGCTGAGAACGGTCGAAACTCTTCTGAGCCAAATTGCGCGCCGTGCCTGACGTGCCTGCTCTCAACGACCTCCGGCCGGCGCGGGAGTGTAGAGGCTTAAACCCTCGGCCACGCGAGGTCTAACTCCGAGGCCGTGATCGGGCCGACGATGCCGTCGTCGGCATCGGGACCGAACCGCGCGATTTGAAATTCAAGCACTGACCGCAGCGTGCGCTCGCCAAAGGAGGCGTCCAAAATTCCTTCGTAAAAGCCTTGCGCTTTCAGCTTTTCCTGTACTTGGCCGACCAATGCCGATTGCGAGCCGAAGCGTAGCTTGGCAGGCAACGGAGCGTCAGAGGTCGCTACGACGCGGGCATCGCCGCCATTGAGCAAGAAGTACGGGAAGCGGTCTTGCGTCAGGCTGTAGGCATTTGATTTGAAAATGCGCCATGGCCCGCTGTCAGGTCGGTCCTCGCGTCGCGGGCAACGCGGGTAGCCGACCACAACCTGGCAACCGAGACTGGAAAAACTGCTTTGGCTTCCGCCCATGCTCCAGCCCGCGTGAATGTTGTCGAAGGGATTGCGCACCTCCACGCGGTCGTCGTTGTCGAAATCCAAATCGTCCGCCGTTCGCCGAATAGGACGCCCTTCGGTTTGGCGAAAAGCCGGATGCCCGGTTGGGGTGCCGGCTTTGTGTATGCCTTTCCGGTAGTCTTTGTAATACCCGGTCATCAACTGATTGACGCCCTGTCCGCCGCGCGCGAGGCCTTGCCGGACGCCGCTGATGTGCGGCACGGTACTGCCCGGAAACAGCGCAAACTTGCGTTCGGCGGGCAGCCATTGCCCGATTGTGCAACAAGGGTTTTGGTAATTGACCGCCGTGATTTCCACTTCGTGCTGCTCGGCGAATTGCTGACTGCCCTCCATCAATGGCAGGCACCCACGCAGCCCGAAGAGAATCATGTTGCCGACTGCCGCATCCGGCGCGGGAAAATTGTTGATCGCGCAGAGCCTGCGCAGATGTGCTTCTTTCAATGTGATTGCCATAAACTCCTCTGATTTGGTTCAACTTGAATTGGGAAATAGGAAGGGGCGCGGTTTTCCCATCGAAAAATCCGTCCATCTCTCCATTGCTCTAGATCACGCTCTGCTGTTTCCAACGCCGTATCAATTCATCAGAGGCTTCAAAGTGCATGCCGTCCTCGCGGCTGAAACCCGCGCCCCAGAAACAAAGTTCGCCGGTGGCCGCGCCATCCTGATCAAAGAATCTGCTCAGCTCGAAGCAGCCGACTTGCACCACGCCGTTGGCCAGCGGCAGGTCCAATTCGAAGCGTCCGGTAACGGGATTCTTAATTTGGATGTCAATCGCCGTCCCCCAACCGTGGTTTGATGGTTGCGTGTTCGAGCCGCGAACGTTGCGCACGCACAGCGCGCCCGCCGTGCCCAGCGCGGCGAATAACTCAGGGTTGCCCGTCCGAACTCGCGTAAAGACGCGCTCCAGCAAATCAACAAACGGCTTAATGCCGTGAACGGAAAACGGACCGACGTTGCGCGTCGTCAGCAGGGATTTCACCTTGGCGCTAGCCTTAGTGTTTTGACAATCCTGCCCCAGCGGCATTTGCGGGCTGCCGAGCAATTCCATCATCGTCGAAACGCGCGCCGCATGACGACCCGCATTGATCGTCCCCGGCAAAGGTGCCGGTATCAGTTGAGCAAAATTAGGCATGGTTCCTCCTTTGGGAAAACTTGGAATTTAGGGAGTCGTAGCGCCTTTTTGAACGACGCCGCCCTTCTGTACCACCGCTACTTCGATGCTGAAGTAGTAAGGGCAAATTTCGCTGATGCGCACGTCGTGGCCGCGCACTAAGCCGTGAATCTCTTTCTTCGGGATGAACAGCACGCGCGTGATATCAGAGCCGAAGGGGATTTCTTCAATCGGCTTCATTGCTTGCGCGACGATGTTTTGCCGGTGTGTTTCTTTCAGGCTTGGAAACAAGCGTTCGGCGGCGGGCAACAGCAGGTTGGTGTATTTGTCCAAAAAGAGTTGAAAGTTTGCCAACCCGCTATCGGTAGCCACGCCGCCGGCGGACTTAAGGCTTGGAATCGCCGTCGCCAGCGAGGCCGCAGTGCCGAAGCCACTCAGCACTTTGAAGACAATCGCGCGCGCACTGCGTTCGTCGCGCC
>CAZRXE010000253.1:0-8047 GCA_964603695.1 uncultured Heliomicrobium sp. | reverse complement strand
GTATGGCTTATGTCATCGTGCATAAGCGCGTGCGGATTCTTGTCGCCGATGAAGGCGGGAAAACCCGGCAAGAAACGACGGTCTTCGCCTGGATGGAAACCTACGAAAAACGAAATGGGCAATGGAAGCTCACGGCGATTGCTTCAACCAAAACGCCTGAAGAGAAGCCATCGCCGCTTGAGTCAAACAATCTTCAAAGGGAGGAATTGCAATGAGATTCAGAAATGTTGTGAATGCTTCGACGCTGCTGCTGATGGTTTTGATGTTGGCTGTTGCCGCGTCGAAAGCGGACTTCAGCGGCAGTTGGTCAATGGACAAAAGCAAAAGTGAAGGTTTGCCGCCGGGGATGGAACAAACCATGACCATTACACAGGAAGGCGACAAGCTGTCGCTTGAAACCACGCTCATCAACGGCGAGGAAAAACAGTCGGTCAAAGACAGCTACACGCTCAACGGCAAGCCGGAAGATTTCACGCCGCGTTTCGGCGGCGGCGCAACCGGCAAAGGCAAACGCACGGCCAAATGGAGCGCCGATGGCAACGGCATCGAAATTCTGGAAGAGGCCAAACTCGAAACTCCGGATGGCACCGCCGAGACCACCATGAAACGTAAATGGCAACTTTCCGCCGACGGCAAAACGCTGACCATCGAATTGAACTTCACCGGGCCGAATGGCGAGGTCAACAGCAAACGCACCTTCATCAAAAAGTGAAAAGGAGCCGCAATGAAGAAAAAGCTATTTCCGTTTTTCAGCCTGGTGCTGGCGGTTGGGTTGGCGGCTGGCTTCGCGGCGGAAGCGCAGGAAGAACCGCTCAAACGTTTTGCCGGTCATTGGCAGGGCCAGGGAAAGTTCTCCGGTATGACGGCTGCCGTTCAATCGAAGTGGGAGTGGGTCTTGGCCGGAAAGTTTCTACGGCTGGCGGTCAGTTACGAAATGACCGCTCCCGACGGCAAGAAGCAAACCTTTGAAGGTCACGCTTATTACCAGGCCAAAGGCTCCGGTCATTACGAAGGCCGCTGGTTCGATTCGCAAGGCAATGCTTACCCCGTGAAGGGAACATTGGAAGGCAATACGCTGACTTCGTTATGGGGCGAACCGGGCAAATCCGATGGCAGGTCTACTTACCAAATTAACGATGCCGACAAAACCCTGGAGATTGTGGATGCAACCCGCCAGAAAGACGGAAGCTGGAAAGAGTTTTCGCGGTTCACGTTGACGCTGAGCCGATAAAAGCTGCTGGAAAAGGGAAAAGGCGTGACAAGGAATCAACTTTGTCACGCCTTTTTCTATTCAAGATTTGATTGCCGGTTTAGGGCTTTTTGGCCGGAGCCGGAGTTGGCGTCGGCGGAGGCGGAGCCTGAACCACTTCGTAACCGGCGGCTTGCCAGCCGCTCATGCCGCCAAGTAACGCGCCTGCATCTTTGTATTCGCTGTGTTGTTCGAGTAGGTACGCCGCACGGGCGCTGGTGTGCTCGGACGGTCAGGTACAGTAGGCGATGATTCGTTTGCCCTTGGGCAGCCCGCTGAAATCTTTTCCTTCGAGCTTGGCCAGCGGGTAATCGAGTGCGCCTTTGATGTGCGACGCCTTGTAGGCTTCGGTGCCGCGAACGTCAATGATGACGGCCTTGCCGGCGTCCACCTGGCTTTTGGCTTCCTGAGCGTTGACGCGCGGCATTTTGTCTTCGGGGTTTTGCGACGGAACAGGCGTCGCCGCAGTATTGTTGGCGGCGCTAGCCGTTGCGGGAAGCGTTTGCGTGCTGGAAGAGGCCAGCTTTGAGCATCCCAAAGCCAGACACGCGCTCAGCATCACCAACGCGCCGCGACTGAGAAGAAAAAGCATTTTCATCGGTTCATCTCGCTTTGTGTTAAAAGTTTTTGTTTGGGTCAAGGTGCTTCCGATTGATGGCGGAAGCGTTTAACGACGCTGGAGTGTACACGATGTCTTCAATTTCCCACAATTGCCGGAGCGAGAAAAATCGCGACTTGAACTTTCGCTGTCGCTCAGTCAGGATGCCTGCCTACTGACGAATTTCCGAAATCGCCTACTGTTTTGATGAAGTCACGGAGCCATTACTTATTTACTGTCGCCCTTTGTTTGAGCGCACTTTGCTTGCCGGCTTGCAATCCAAAACCCATCATTCCCAAAGAACCCAAAGAATCCGTCGCTTCGCCCACGCCGATGCCGACGCTCAAACCGAAACCGTTTGTCGCTTACTTGAAAAACGGCGATTTGTGGGTGATCCGCGCGGACGGAACCGACGAGCGTGTGTTGGCAGTGGCGGCGGAAGGCGAAACCATACAGGACTTCGTGTGGGCCGTGGACGGCAGCCGCGTGTATTACTGCGTTGGGCAGCAACTGTTCGAGATCGTCATCGAAACCAGCAACATCGCCAGCGCGGGCGAATTCACGGCACCGCCCGGCGTGACGATTGACCGCATCGAAATGGCGCGAGACGGAAAAAGCATTCTCATCAATGCGCTGGACGCCAACGCCGGCACGCGGTTGTTTGCCATGACCATAGGCCGGCGCGAAGCTCGCGAACTGGCGATTGACCAATTCAGCGCCATGTTGCCGCAGCGGTCGCCGGTGGTGCGCAGTGTCGGCGAACTTTCCGTTTCGCCCAATTCGCGCTGGGTGTTGTTCAAAGGCGTGGCCGGCACCGGTGAAGAGCTATTCGTCGCCAACGCCGAAACCGGCGCGCGCGTGCATATCACCAACCTTTATCAGCTTGGCGGCTTTGAAGATTCAGTGCAAATCGAAGGTGGTCGTCGCGTGATGGAAGCCGCCTGGTCATCGGACGGGCGTTACGTCATTTTCAATCCGATGCAGTCCTGTTCCGAAACGGGATTGTGTTACGGCAGGCTGTTTTTGGTCGAAGCTTTCGGCGGCGTGCAGCTTCAATTGTCTGTGGAGATGATGGTCAATCTGCCGACTGAGTGGACAACCGACGGCAAGTTGCTGGTTTATGACGACGGCAGCCGCGTCGTTGTGGCCGATACGCAGGGTTTCCCGAAAGCATTGGCTGAGGGAAATCATCCGAAATTGCAGCCGGCGTGGTGACGACGCTTTAGTTTTGCCAGACATCCGTGGCGATTCCGACATCCAGCATCTGCCGCGCACCGTTGATAACGGCCATCAACGGATCCTCCGCCACGCGCACCTCAAACGAAGTCGCCGCTGCCAGACGCTCCGGCAGTCCTTGCAACATCGCTCCGCCGCCGGTCAGGCAGATGCCGTTTTCAATTACTTCGCAGGAAGTTTCCTCTGGCAGTTTGCGGACTGTGGTTTGGATTGCGTCAACGATGGTGTCGAGTACGGGTTCGATAGCTTCGTTCAAATCATAGCTGCTGACGCAGAGTTGCAGCGGTTCGCCGGTCAGCCAATCGGTTCCGGCGGCAACCAGGAGTTCTTCCTGGGAATAATCGAAGTTCGCGCCGATCAGGTGCATCAGCCGCTCGGCCTCTTGCGGAAAAAGCAGTACGCCGTGGCGATAGGAAACCATTTCCGAAACGGCGTTGCGCAAATCGCTGCACGCCGTGCGCACGGCGGAAGTCAGAATCAAATTCCCGGCGCGAATGACGGCAATGTCCGTCACGCCGTCGCCTATGTCCACCAGCATCTGGGCGTACTGCGAAGAAATATCCAGCCCCGCACCGATGGCAGCTGCGATGGGTTCGGGGGCAATGTAAACATCGGACGCGCCAGCGCGTTGCGCGGCTTCGATCAGTGCCGCGCGCTCTTCTTCGCAGGCGTCGGTCGGCGCACAGGCCAACACGCGTGGTTTGAATAAGCCGAACCGATGGGCGCGTTTCAAAAAGGGCTTGAGCAGGGAACTGGCGGCTTCCACGTCGGCGACCACGCCTGCGTGAAGCGGAGAAACGGAAGGAGAATAAGGATCAACATTTGCCAGCCAGGCGGCGTGCGCGCCGACGGCTTCGACTTCGCCGGTTTCAGGTTGTAGTCGGATCAAAGACGGTTCATCGGCAATCAATCCGTGACCGAGCGCGTAAAGGCGCGTATTGGCAGTGCCAAGATCAATTGCCAGATCCGGGGCGGCAATCAGTTTACGCAATCCCGCAGTGATGGCTCGCGGCATCAAATTATCCTTTTGGTGTTTGCCCTGGGGGCAGGCGTTAATAACGTTGGGGGTGAGGAACGATTCCGAGTCTTTCATTTCGCCCGGTTAATTGTCTTCATTCGGTTGATCTTTAGTCCCAGAGTTTCAAGGGACTTTCTAATTCGCGCGGCATTATATCCATCAGCCCTGATTTACCAAAGCGGCGAGCGTGACTATTGCTAACACCACGCAAGCCGGACTGTTCGCGCAACTAATGGGTCTAAAACTTTGGTCGGCGCAAAGACTTGTGTGTTAAATTCGCGGCACGCTCAAACATACTCCAGAACAAACAATACTGCTGCGTTTTCCCGATTCGTTCGCGCGAATCAAGGGAAAGCGGGTCGAAGACTCAGAATGATGATGATGGATACTTCTTCCGCTCACGAAGTCACGCAACTCTTGCTGGCGTGGGGAAACGGCAATGATGGTGCCTTGGCGGAGCTTGCTCCGCTGGTCGAAGCGGAGTTGCACCGCCTGGCTAAACTCTATTTGTCGCGTGAACGTCCTGGTCACACTCTGCAACCGACGGCGCTGGTCAATGAAGCTTATCTGCGATTGATTGACTGGAAAAACGTCGAATGGAAAAACCGCGCGCATTTCATCGGCGTGGCCGCTCAAATGATGCGACACGTGCTTATCAATCACGCCTTGCGGCGGCGGCAACAAAAACGCGGCGGTGATGCTCTGCGCGTTTCGTTGACAGAGGCCGAAAACAAGGTTCAAGAACGCGAAGCGGACCTGATCACTCTGGATGACGCCCTGAAAACGCTGGCGCAATTCGACGCACGCAAAAGCCGGATTGTCGAACTGAAGTTTTTCGGTGGTCTGAACGAAGAAGAAATCGCCGAAGTGATGAAAGTCTCGCTGCGCACCGTGCAGCGAGACTGGAATCTGGCGCGCGCCTGGCTCTACAACGAATTGAGTAAAAGCTGAGAAACGGCACGCGAGGATGCGTGAGTACCCAAGGTGAACATGACGCCTGAACGCTGGCAGCAGATTGAAAAGCTGTATCACAAGGCGCTGGAACGAGAGCCGGACGCACGATCGGCGTTTCTGGATGATGCTTGCGCCGGTGACGAAACTTTGCGTCGCGAAATCGAAGCCTTGCTTGCCGCCAACGATCAAACCAACGGTTTGCTGGACGGCAACGCGCTTTCGGTCGAAGCCAAAGCCCTGGCCGCCGAAAACGCCTCGACATTGCTTCAAACTCCGGAGCTTCAGGATTTCAGTCATTACCGGATTCTTTCCAAACTCGGCGCTGGCGGCATGGGCGAAGTTTTTTTGGCGCGCGATGGACGATTGGAACGCCGTGTCGCCATCAAAATTTTGCCGCCGCAATTCACCGCAGACCCCAGCCGAATGCAGCGTTTCGCCCGCGAAGCCAAAGCCGCTTCCGCGCTCAATCATCCGAACATCATCACCATTTACGAAATCGGCGAAACCGAAACTCCGGCGGGCAAAACGCACTTTATTGCCACCGAATTCATCGAAGGCGAAACCTTGCGAGTGCGGACGGCGCGCGGACTGGAACTGCGCGAAGTTTTGAACATCGCCATTCAGGCGGTTTCGGCGCTCGACGCCGCGCATCAGGCAGGCATCATTCATCGCGACATCAAACCGGAAAACCTCATGATCCGCCCGGACGGTTTGGTGAAAGTGTTGGACTTCGGCTTGGCGAAACTCGGCGCGCGAAAAAGCTCTCCCTTTGACAGCACGGACACTGACGCGCAAACAGCGGAAAGCGGATTGAAAACCGAGCGGGGAATGATTCTGGGAACCTTGCGCTATATGTCGCCTGAACAAGCGCGAGGCCGCGAACTGGACGCGCGTTCAGACGTTTTCAGCCTCGGCGTGGTGCTTTACGAAATGATTGCCCGCCAGCCGCTGTTTGCCGGAGAAACCAGCGCCGACATCATCGCGGCCATTATTCACAAACAGCCGCAACCGCTCATCGCCTTCGCGCCCGAAACGCCCGAAGAACTCGAACGCATTGTCCGCAAGGCGCTGGCGAAAGATTGTGCAGAGCGGTATCAAACGGCGCGGGAGTTTCTTTATGAGCTACAAAGCCTGAAGCAGGAGTTGGAATTCCAGGTTCAACTTTCGCGGTCTGGGCAATCGCGCGCGCTCCATTCCGCCGCAGCATCAAGACGCGCATCAATTCAACGGGCCGTTGCCTTCGTCGGCGTGGCATTGATTGCGTTGGTCGCCGCTTTCCTGGCCTGGAAAACTCTGTCGTCTGTCTCGCTTGCTCCTTCCAAAACGGTGCGCCGCGTAACCAATTTATTAAGCGAGCGAATCAGCAGCGGCGGCGTGATTTCGCGCGTGGAGTTTTCGCCGCCCGACGGCAAGTTGATCGCTTACAGCATCAGCCGGGAAACAGGCAGCGCCTTATGGCTGAAACAGCTTGCCGGCGGAGAGGCCCGGCAAATTACCGACGGCAAATGGCTGGATCGCAATCCCATTTGGTCGCCGGACGGACAGCTTCTGGCCTTCATTTCAAATCGCGGCGGAACGCAGGGAATCTGGTCTATCCCTTATTTGGGCGGCGAAGCGCCGAAGCTGCTCAAGGTGATGGAGCTTGGAAAAGGAACGCTGGTCGCCTGGGCCAAAAACGGACGAATGATTTATTTCGAGGCCGATTCCAATGTCTTCGCACTCGACCTTGCTTCGGACGCTCCGCCTAAACCAATCAACTTTGCTCCGAAAACCGCGAAAGCCAACGGATTCAGGCTTTCTCCCGACGAGACGCAACTGGTTTATGCGGACTTCGTCAATGAGAAATACCAGCTTCTGACGCTGCCCGTTCAAGGCGGCGTTCCCAGACAAATCACCTTTGACGACGCTTCCAATCGCATGCCGTCCTGGTTCCCGGATGGGCGAAGGCTTGTGTTTGTCTCCGACCGAACAAGCCGCAAACAGCTTTATCTGACTTCGGTGAATGGCGGCGAACCGGAGCCGTTGATTTTCAGCAACGAGAACCACACTCTGCCGACAGTTTCGCCGGATGGAAATAGGATCATCTCCAATGGCGAGAGAGAGAACGCGAATATTTATTCTTGTGATTTGCGCACGGGCCGGGAACTGGGCCACACCTCGGAACTGGGGATTCAGCTTTTTCCCGAAGTCTCTTTCGATGGTCGGCAAATCGCGTTTCAATCCTCGAACGCCAGCGTCAATGCCGACGAGGCAATCGTTTATAAGTCTGTCCATACTGACGGTACGCCGTTGAAACTTCCCGCTTCGGGGTTCAACGCCAAATGGTCGCCACGCGAAGACAGACTCGCTTTTCTCAAAATTTCCAACGGCAAAATCGAGCTTTGGCGAGCCGAGCCGGAAGGCGGCAATCCGGTTTTATTAGCCGCCTCGATCAAGATGGCAGGACAAACCGGAATTCCTTATTACCGAATGGCCACCAATTACAATTGGTCGCCGGACGGATTGAACATCGCTTATTCCTCCGCCAAATCCTGCCAGGAAGATCTTTGGACGGTTCGTGTCAATGACTCGGCTGAGACGAAGCTGACCGGGAACACCGATCCGAAATTTCAGGTTTCTTCTCCATTCTGGTCGCCGGATGGCCGCCGCATTGCGTTTCTGTCCGGCGCTTTGTCGTATTTGCCGAGCGGCGGTAAACAGCTTTGCATCTTTGACCAGGGAAAAACGGAAATCCGGTTTGAAACCGAAGCTCCCGTCAAACTTCTAGGCTGGGCGGCTTCAGGAAAAGAACTCTACCTGGCGCGCGGCAAATCCGCTCCAACCCGGCCACAGCCCGTTGAATTGCTGAAAATCCAACTCGACTCCGGCGCAACGACAATCATTCACAAATTCGATTCCGCGTATTTGTACAGCCCGATCTTGTCCTTCGATAAACAGCAGATTGCCGTCACCACCCGGCAGGAAGACACGGACAACATCGAAATCGTTTCCA
>CAZRXE010000252.1:0-4098 GCA_964603695.1 uncultured Heliomicrobium sp. | reverse complement strand
GTTGCAGGCCATCGTGATTCCAGGCCGTGAACGGCCTGCCTACGATCAACCGGCTCTACGAGCCGAAGACGATGGAGGCGGTCGCATTTGCAGGCTGTGAACGGCCTGCCTACCGTCAACCGGCTCTACGAGCCGAAGACGATGCAGTAACGATAGGAGGAATTATGAAGAGGCCAGCGAAAAGTTATCGCATTGCAGCCGTCTTTCTGCCGATGCTGTTGTGCGGCGTTGCCGCAATTTATGCCGGGCATCGAGTGCGCGAAATTGAGCGCCGCGAAGCCGCAGTATCTTTGCCGGTTGCGCCTGTCGGTTTTCCGAGTGCCGCAGCCGGCTTTTCCGTGATGCAAAGCGGTTTTGATGTCAGGCAATCGGTGATTGCGGGCGGCGGAGGCAGGAGCAGCGGCGGGAATTTTCAAGTCGAAGACACCATCGGCCAAAGTCTGGTAGGGCAATCCATTGGCGGCAACTTTGCGGTGACGGATGGGTTTTGGGGCGGCGACGGAGTGGCGCAAACCGTTGGCTTCACGATTGCGGGCAGAGTGAGTTATGGCGACATCGGAGCGATTTCGGTTCCGGGCGCGATTGTCGGAGCGACTTCGTTGGGCGTGACGATTTCTTCGCCGCCGTCGGGCAATGACGGACGTTACGCCATTTCCAATGTGTCGCGCGGAACATACGGATTGCAGGGGCAAAAGAACACCAGCGTCGGCGATATTGATAACATCACGCCTTTTGACGCCGCGCGCATTTTGCAGCGACGGCTGAACAACGATCCGTTCCGAGGGCTTGAAGTCAAAACCGCCGACGTGGACGGCAACGGTGTGGTGGACGAACGCGACGCGCAGATGATCGCCAATTTCGTAGTCGGGAAAACAGGCTCCGGCAATGCGGGCAACTGGTATTTGGAAGCGGTCAACAAGTCCACAGTGGACGTGACTGGCAATTTGCCGGATCAGAATTTCAAGGCGGTTTTGGTCGGCGATGTTTCGGGAAACTGGTCTGCGGGAGCTGCGTTGGCCATTGCCGGCGTGACGCCCGTTGACCTGACGCTGAAAACTGCCGCCACGGGCCGCGAAACGAAGTTAGCCGGCGTGACCATTCGCGGAGAAGGTTTTGCGCCGGGGCTGATCTTGGTGGTCGGTTTGCCGGACGGCGGCGAAATGCGATTGCGCGAACCGCAATTGCTGGACGTGACTTCCGAATCGTTCACGGCCCTGACTGCGTTGCGGACGCCCGGCTCCTGGGTTTTGCAAGTGGTTCATCCAGACGGGCGCAAATCCAATCCCGTAGTGGTGAAGGTGGAGTAAGCCTTTCCTCTTTCGGCAAGTTTCATGAGTATTGAAAAGCAGATAACAGTCTTCTTTCATTTTCCATATACCAGTTGGAATTTTTCATTTGTCATTGGTGGCCAATGGCCAATTTCAAATTTCATATCGCAAATGGAAAATACGTGGCGAACAGTTATTCGGGAAATGAAACTTGCCCCTCTTTCCAGGAAATTCCTATGTTCAAAAGACGATTTACTCAGCAATTCCTCGTCCGGTGTTTTTGTTTGGCAGTGTTGATGATTGGTGCGCGCGATGGGCTGGCACAGACTCGCGTCGCAGTGGTTTCCGCCGCCAATTCCAGCGCCAATTCGATTGCGCCCGAAAGCATCGCCTCCGCTTATGGCGTGAATTTGGCCACGAACATTGTTGTTGCGGAGACTTTGCCCTTGCCGACTTCGCTGGGCGGCACGAGGGTCAAGGTTAATAACAAACTTGCGGAATTGTTTTTTGTCTCGCCGGGACAAATCAACTTCCTTATTCCGAAAGACGCCGGTGTCGGAGACGCTTCGATTGAAGTGACTGCCGGAAATGGAAGCGTTTCGAGCGGTGCATTTCGTATCAATCGTGTCGGCGCGGCGATTTTCACCGCGAGCGGCAATGGGCAGGGACCTCCGGCGGCCAACCTGTTGCGTTTCCGAAATGGCACAGAGATTCCGAATCAGCCGTCTCCAGCGGAATTTGACCCGTTACTGGGTCGCTTTATTCCCAAACCCATTGATCTGGGACTACCGGAGGATCGTGTCTTTTTGGTTCTTTTTCTTTCCGGGATTCGCAATGCCCCTGACCCGAATGCGGACGGCAACGTCAATGAATCGGTAAGCGTTGTTTTGGGAGGTGGAAACTTTCAACCGGCTTATGCTGGGGCGACGGGACTGGCGGGGCTGGATCAAATCAATCTGGAACTGCCGCGCAGCTTGATCGGGCGCGGACGGGTTTTGTTGTCGGTCAGCAGCGAAGGCCTCGCTTCAAATCAGGTGGAATTGGTTTTTGCCGCGCCGCGAACGCTTGCGCCGCCGCGTGTGCAAGCATTCAGCGCCGCGCGGTATTTGCCGGGCGATCAAGTCACAATCAACGGAACGGGCTTTTCCACGGTGAAGACCGAAAACACTGTGCGGATTGGCGGAGTGGATGCGCCGGATGTGCTTGAGGCATCGGCGACGCGGCTGGTGGTGAGAGTTCCTTTCGGCGTCAAAAAGGGAAAGATCAGTGTCAGCACTTCCCTGGGCGAATCCGAAAGCGAGCAGGAAGCGGATGTCAAAACTTCTTACAGCGGGTTGGTGACGGACACGTCATTGCAGCCAATCGGCGGAATCCTGATCGGTGTAAAAGTTGACGGCAAGGATGAGGTCACAGGTCGAACCACCAATGAAGGAAAATTCGTCCTGTCCAATCTGGAGCCGGGAAATGCGACAATTCGTGTGGACGGCAACAGCATTCCGGGATTGCCGTTTCAGGCCATACCTGATTTCAAACAGCGCATTCCGCCGAATCAGGACACTCGTTGTCCGCAGCCAATCACAGTGCAGCCGGCTGCTGCTGCTTTTGCATCAGTACAAAATCCACTTGCGCGTCAAAACGCGCAGTCGCCAAACAAAGAATCATCATCGCAATCACAAACTCCGACCAAACTAACCGCCGGAGACGTCACGCTGGAAATTCCCGCCGACGCACAAATCACGTTTCCGCCGGGAGCTTCCAGACTCAGCCTGGACATTGTGACGGGCAGTCGCGTGCCCTTTCGATTGCCGGAAGCGATTTTCAGCGAGCGGATTGTTCAACTCACGCCTTTCGGCGCAACGATCAAACCCGGCGCGAAGCTGACTTTTCCGAATCTGGACGGGCTTCCGGCGGGCGCGCAACTGGATTTATACAGCTTCAATAAAGACGCGGAGGTCAGTACGCAGGACGCTTTTGTCAGTATCGGAAAGGCAACAGTGAGTGCCGATGGTAAGCAGATTGAAACCGCCGCCGATGCGGTTAAAGAGGCCAGTTACTTTTTCGTGGCCGCTCGCCAATTGCGAACGACGGCCATCGGGCGAGTGATTGACGATGGTCGGCCAACCAGTCAGGTGATTGTGCAGGTGCGCGGACAGGCTGGGTTCACTGACGGCAATGGCGGTTTCACGCCGCGCGATGCCGCAGTCAAACAATCGGCGCAACCCGAAACCTTGCAAGCCGAAGCGACCTTGCAACGCGCCAGCGGGCGCAGGGATTTCAAAATCAAAGGCGAACTGGCGAAACCCGGCGGAATCACTGATTTCAAGGAAATCAACATGGACCCGCTGACCAGAAATCGTCCGCCGGTATTGCTGACGAAATCCGAAATCACGCTTTACGTCTTGCAGCCTGGGCAATTGCCAATCGAAGAACAATTCACCGCCTACGACCCGGATGACGGGCAATCCGTGACGATTGAGCCGGTGCTGGCACGGCAGGGAAACATAGGGAATCCGAATCCGACTTTTGCTGATTACAAGCTGGACGTGGCCACGGGCAGACATC
The DNA here is from genome assembly GCA_964603695.1 of uncultured Heliomicrobium sp. Lineage (GTDB taxonomy): Bacteria > Acidobacteriota > Blastocatellia > RBC074 > RBC074 > RBC074. The sequence goes on along the minus strand of CAZRXE010000252.1, from coordinate 268 downwards.
GCATCTTGTTTTCTCCAAAGCTGGAAGATGTCGGCGAGTATTCGCTGACGATCAGCGTGGCGGACAATGCCGGCGATCAAAAACTCTCCGTTCGCAGCACAACGCTGATTCGTGTCATCGGCACGCCGGGAGCCGTCATCCTGAATTCGCCAGTAACTATGTGTGATCCGGCGATTCCTTCCGGCCCGGCAGTGCAATTGATCTGGACGCCCGCGCCGCGCGCCATTGGCTATGACGTGATTCGCGGCGTGAATGAATATGTGGCCAG
>CAZRXE010000251.1:0-10114 GCA_964603695.1 uncultured Heliomicrobium sp. | reverse complement strand
AGTAGGGCAACCTGCCGAGGTTGCCCGGAGTTCTCGGAAGACATCTTTGAAGCAAGCAAGGCAACCTCGGCAGGTTGCCCTACTTTTCTTCCTACTTCACGTTGATGACGACGGTGTTGGAAGTCTTTCCGTCAACCCGTACACCGACTTCGATGTTGCCGCGTCCGGCCAGCGTGCGCGGCAGCAGGACGTTGAGTTGATCCACGCCGAACAGCCCTTCCGCCGGCCCGGCATAAAGCGCCGGCAACGCCGCGCCGCCCGCCGTGACGCTTGCCGCCGTCAGCGCCGAGCGATTGCGAACGCCGGTGGCGAACAGCGCCAGATAAACCTGTTCCAGCGGATTGCCGACTTCAATCGGCACGGCGACGAAGCGTTGCGTGGCCGCGTCGAAGCGCGCGAGAGGTTCAAAGCTCTGCGTGCCGTCGTCGCGCAATCGCACGACAAAGCCGGAGGCCGGCCCCGTTCCGCTGCCGTCGGCGGAAAACAATCCCGGCGCGACGGGTTCAACGTTCACGGCGACGACGGTGACGATTGGATATTGCGTTGACGTAGTTTGCGTGATGGTCAGTTGTGCCGCGCCCATGACCAGTTCCGGCGGCATCAGCAAATTGATCTGGCGCGGCGACACGAAAAACAGCCGCAGCGGACGTTCCGCACCGGCGGCATCGCGAATGCGCGCGCTGACGCCGCCCAATTGCAACGGCAGCGGCAAGGCCGTGGCCATTGCGGTTCCCGTCGTCATCGCTTCGCCGAAGACCGAGACGATGGATTCAGGCGCAATGGCGTCGCCGCGAAAACTGGCCGCTGAAACCGCTCTGGCCGTGCGCGCCGTCGCGAAATTCGCCGCTTTATCCGTTGTCACTTCCGTGACGGTTTGCGTCTGCGGCGTGAAGCGATAGAACTGGCTTTCGGGAACGACGGTGTAACTCGCGTTTGGCAGCAGGTCGGAACTGAAACTGTAGTTGCCGCCGCTGTCGGTGACGGTTTCCGGCACGGTTTGCCCGGGGCCGCGCAATTTGATGGTTACGCCGCCGACACCCACGGGCGATGTGCCATCAGTCACTTTGCCGTAAATCACAGGCGCGGCACCGCAACGATTAGTCATCACCGCCAATGAATTGCCCGTGGAGAACGTACTCGACAGGCCGGCCAAATCCAGGCGTCCGTCGCCGTTCAAATCCGCCGCCAGCAAATCGCTGAGCGGCAGGTTGTCCACAATCCTGATGCCTGCCGCCATACGACCCGCGCCGTCGCCGGCGAAAAAGAACAATTGATTTTGTGCGGGCAACAGAATGTCCGGCTTGGCGTCGTTGTTCAGGTCGGCCAACAACGGTTTACCCAGCGACGTGCGCCCGTCTTCCGGCAAAGGCAGATTGACCGCCGCGCCGAAGCGTCCGCCGCCGTCGCCAGTCGTCAGAATCAAAACATTGCTTGTCGGATTGGTGACGGAAGTATTCAGCGAAAAGACCACGTCAAGATTGCCGTCGCCGTTGACATCGCCGAAAGCCGTTTGATTCGGCGCAAAAGTGACGCGGGTTTCCACCGGCGGATTGAGGCTGCCCAATCCGTCGCCGGGATACAGCCGCAGCGTTCGCGTGGAAACGCCATTGCTGAATGTTTCGATCCAGGTCAGCAAATCCGGATTGCCGTCGCCCGTCACGTCAGCAATGCCGAGCAGTCTTTGCGTGCCTAGGGCGACGCTCAGCGGCGGCAGCAATCCGCCCGAACCGTTGTTGAGCAGAATGCGCAGTGTCGAAGGTGACGATGATGAAGTGGTTGGCGATGAAAGAATGGCCAAATCGGTTCTGCCATCGCGGTTGAAATCAACGGCGGCAATAGCGTCCACGCTGGTCTGCGAAGAGTTGAAAGGATAATTGACCGGTTCTCTCAATCCGCCTGCGCCGTTGTTCAAACGGATTTCGACATTGCCCAGATTGATGATCGCTACGTCCGGGCTGCGGTCGCCATTGAAATCAGCGACCTCGAAAGTTTGCACTGCGCCGGGTAGGCGCAGGGACTCCACGGAAACAAAGCCTCCACGAGCCGTGGCTACCAGAATCGTCAACGTGCGGTTTCCGGCGGAATTGGTCAGCCGATCCAGAACAAACAGATCGGTTCGTCCGTCGCCGTTAAAATCCGCCGTGATGACTTTCGGCTCGAAGCCCTGCCCGGAGGTATCGCCGAGGTAGTAATTCGAGAAGCGCAGCGAAGGCATAGCACATAACGACACGCTCGTAACACTCTGATAAACGGCGAAATTGCGTCCGGCCACTGTGATGCGTGCGCTGCGCGCAATCGTCGTCGGTTCCACGGTGAAGCGGACTTCGCCGTTGCCCGCGCCATTCGCGCCCGCCGTAATGCGAACCCAGTCGGCGTTGCTGGTCGCCGTCCAGGCGCAACGCACGGTCGCCGTCACGGCGATGCTTCCCGCGCCGCCGCCGGCTTCAAAACTTTGCGAAACAGGCGCAATCGCGTAAGTGCAAGTCGTGACCTTGAAATCGGCATCGCGGTCGGCGGTCAGATTTTCAAAGCTCGCCGATGCCGGCTCGAAGGAAAACGCATTGTGCGCGGGCGTGATGACGTAATTGCCGCCCGCCGCCAACTCGGAAAATTGATAAAAGCCCCCGGCGTCGGTTTGCTGCGACAGCGGCGGTTGATTGTTGGAAGCGGTCAGGCGCACGACCACGCCGGGCACGCCTTTGCCGCCGGCATCCGTGATGCGCCCGGCGATGGACGGCAAGGCGGAGACGCGAATTTGCGCGGTTGCCTGATTGTTGTTGGGGAATTTGTCCGGCTCATTGCCTTGCACGCGCGCGGTGTTGGCGAGTGTGCCCGCCGCCATCGGCGTGACGGTCAGCGTGATGGTTGCCGAAGCTTGCGCGGCCAGCTTGCCGATGTTGCAGGTCAGCGTTCCGGCGTTATTTGCACAAGTTCCCTGCGAAGCCGTCGCCGAAACGAAACCGACATTGGCGGGCAACACGTCCGTCACCGTGATGCCGGTAGCGGGCGATGGCCCCTGATTCGTGACGGTCATCGCGTAACGCAGCGAACTGCCTGCCAGCACGGGGTTGCGCAAAGCCGTCATGGCGATGGTCAAGTCGGATTCAAAACCCAGCTTGGTGATGAACACATCAAAACCCGCCCGGTAAGGTTGCACTGATTCCACCACGGGGAAATCGCGGGAACTGGTTTGGCCCGTGACATAAACATTCCTCGCCGCGTCCACGGCGATGCCATACGCCTGATCGTTTGAAAAGCCGCCGAGCAAGGTCGAATAGCTGACTGCGCCGCCTGCGTCCAGGCGGACAACGAACGCATCGGCATCGGTGGAAAGTTTCGGATTCGGCAACACGGAATCGAGCGTCGGAAAGTCCGGCGAAGTGGTCGCGCCGGCAATCACCGCATTGCCATTGCCGTCCACGGCAATGGCGCGCCCGACATCGGTGGATTGGCCGCCGAAAAAGGTTGAATACTCAAGCGCCGAACCCGCCGGGTTGAGCTTGGCGACGAAAGCGTCGCTGCTGAACCCGCCGAAGGTAGGTTGTGCGGCATTGCGCAACGGGAAGTTGCTGGATTGCGTAGTGCCGGTGACGTAGGCGCTGCCCGCCGCATCCACGGCGATCTTTTCGGCGGAGTCCGTGTTTATGCCGCCCAGATATGTTGAATAAAGCAGCGTTGCGCCGTTCGGATCAAGTTTGGTGACGAAAGCATCGCTGGCGAAACCGCTGCGCGCGGCTTGCAGGGCGTTGGCCGTGGGGAATTCCGACGAGTTGGTTTCGCCCGTGACATAAGCGTTGCCGTCTTTATCAATCGCCAAACCGACGGCGAAGTCAGATTCCGTGCCGCCCAGATAGGTCAGATAAGCCAGGCCGTTTCCCGCCGCGTTGAGCTTGGCGACGAATCCGTCCGGCCCTCCCAGAATGCCTGCGTAAACCGTTGCCGGATTACCGCGATCCACGGCCAGCGCGCGGACATAGTTGTTTTTCAAACCATTGCTGCTGAGGTTCCAGGTCGCGCCGCCGTCCGTGCTTTTGAAAACGCCTTCGATTTGCGTTCCCGCATAAAGCGTTGTCGTCGTCGTCGGATCAATAGCCAGACTGGCCACGATTGTGGGGAATGGAACCGTGCCAAGCGTGGAGTTCGGGCCGCTCGGCGTCCAACTGTTGCCGCCGTCCGTGCTTTTGAAGATGCTGGAAGTGATGCTGCCCAGCGCGGCATAGAGCGTTCCCGGCGTTGCCGGATCCGCGACGAGCGCGCGAATTGTTCCGGGAAAGCTCCCCAGGCCGTTGTTGGCGGCAAACCATTGCCCCGCGCCATTGAGCGTTTTGAACACACCCTGCGTCGTTCCGGCGTAAATGATTTGCGGACTGGCGGCGTCGGCCACCAGATAATCTATGCGCACCGAAGGCGGCTGCGGAAAAGGCGTGGGTTGATTGAAGCCAGTATTCGCCGGCGTCCAGTTTTCGCCGCCGTTCGTGCTTTTGAACACGCCTCTCGACGAGCCGACATAAACCGTCGCGGGCGTTTGCCGATCAATCAACACGGAATAATAAAGAAACTCCGTCAGTCCGGTTTGCTTTTGCTGCCAGGTTGCGCCGCCGTCGGTGCTTTTGTAAACGCCGCCTTCGATGGCGGCAAACAGCGTTTGGGAGTTGGTCGGATCAATGGCCACGGCTTGCGTGGCGGACGGAAATCCCGTTTTTTGCCACGCGCCGCCGCCGTCCGTGGATTTGAAAATGCCGGAACTGGTCGCGGCGTAAAGAATGCGCGAATCGTTCGGATCAAGAGCGAATTGATAAACGATTCTGGCGGAAAGCCCATTGTCGTTGCTGCGCCACTGACCGGCGCGATCTTCGCTTTTGTAAACCGAGTTTCCGTTTTTGGTCTTTTGAAAGCCGTTGGCGGGCAAGTTGCGCGAATCGCTGTAACCGGACACGAACGCTTCGCCGGCGGCATTGACGGCAATACAGGCGGCGATGTCGAAGTCTTCTCCGCCGAGGTAGCTGGAATATACCAGCGCCGAACCCGTCGGGTTGAGTTTGGCGACAAAAGCGTCACCGTTGCCGCGATATTCCTTTTGCAGCGCGTTGGCCGTGGTTGGGAAATTGTTGGAGAAGGTGTAGCCGGTCAGATAAAGATTTCGTTCCGCGTCCACCGCCGCCGAATACGCAATCTCGGTAAAATCCCCGCCCAGATACGTGGCATAAACCAGCGCCGAACCGGCAGGGTTGAGTTTGAGAATGAATGCGTCGGCGCTGAAATTGGTTGCCGGTTTCGATTGAATGGGATTGAGAATGGGAAAGTCCGCCGAAAAAGTTTCGCCGACGACATACACGCTGCCGTCTTGATCCACAGCAATGCCGCGTCCGGTTTCGTTGCCGCCGCCGCCGATGAAGGTGGAATAAAGCAGAATCGGATCAATCACCAACGTTTGGCCGTGGTCGTAATCGCCAAGCTCGAATTCCACTTGCCCATCGTCGCGAAGCCTGTATTCGCAAAAAATCGTGCGGCGTTTGCCCGTGCCTTCCTGCCAGGCGATGGGTTTGAGCAAGCGCAATTCGCCGCCGTCCAGGCGCAGCGTCAGGTCGCCTTGCGCGTTGCGCGTTACCTTTTGCGCGCCGGTGAATTCCAGCCGAATGCGTTTCGGGTCGGCTCCGGGCGCAACCAGGAAATCGTGTTCCAATTGTTGCTGATTGCCGTACCAGATCAGGTCTATGCCCGGATAGACCGCTTCGTATTTCACCCGCGCGAAATTGGCCACGTTTGTTCGCCAGGCTTTTTGATTGCGACCGAGGAAGTAGTTGCTGCGCGCCTCAAGCGGATCAAGCCCGATGCTTCGCGCGTTGCGATTGGCGTTGGCCAGCCGCAGTTTCAGTTGGGAAACTTTGGTTTCGGAAACAGCGGCGCGTTCCTGGGCGGGGGCTTGATTTTCCGCCGTCCGCAATTGCACCCAGGCTTCATCGGATTTGAGCGCCAGCGAATAACCGCCGCCGCGCGCGACGAAGTTTAGCGCGCGGTCGAACTGCCCTTGATTGGCTTCAAAACGGATCGGCAATTGGCCGTAACCCGCGTTGATACGAGCGGCGGTTTTCGCATCGGCAGGCACCAAACGGCGCGCGTCTTTTTTTGCCGAATGCGAAATGTGAGGTACGAACAGGGAAGTGACGGCTGAGAGAAACAGAAAAAGAAGGCCGACCACGCGCCTGCCCGCGACAATTGCTTTCATAACTGCCTCCGAAGTTGGTCAGGACTTAAAACCTGGGAGCGCGGGCGTCCCGCCCGCTGAAATAAAGGAGTTGCGAAGCCTCTTTTTTTCCTCTCTTGGCGTAAGTCCTGTTGGTAATGCTTGTGTACGAATCCCCGCTGACTACCTGGCTGATTCGAATCTGCTTGCGATGCTACTGCGCTGTATTTCCAGTAGCTAAATCTGGCGGATTGTAAATGTTTCATGGCCAAAGGCCAGGGAATTCAAACGCGGTCAAGTTTCTTCGGCAATACGTTCTGGCCGGGAACGACGAAGTTGATGTAATGTTGCCCGGCGTTTTTGCCGGAGCGGCACGAGGTTGAAAAAAGCGTGCGATATTTCCTTTTCTCGATGCCAATAAAAAATTTGTTTTTGTGGCGGGATTTCGATGATTTCCTTGCCATGCTTTATGGAACAACCCGGACAATTCGGATAACGAAGCGTTTAACTCAGGCCGCATCAGCGGTTCACATCACAGACCTGTAAAGAGTTTTTGCCGGTCTAACAAGGAGAGTTCACATGAGAAGTTCAGGCCGTCGCTATTCCCAGTTTCCCTTCACACTGCTGGCCTTGCTGTGCGTTTGCGCAATCGGCGCGGCCTTGAAAACCGGCGTTTGGCTGACCGCCGGGCGCGCGCAAACGCAAACCATCGTTCGCGTCGAAAACAACTCAATTAAACGCGGGCAGACAGATGAAATCAAAGTCCGGCTCAATGCGCTCGGCACGGAAAACGCCATTGGCTTCAGTCTGACTTTCGATTCGCAGCAACTGACCTTCGTCAAAGCCGAACTCGCCGGCGAAGCGAAAGCCAGCGACGGCCAGATCGCGGCGGCCAATTTCAATCTGAATCAAATAGCCAACGGACGGCTCGGCGTGACGTTGGCAGTGGCCAGCGGCAAAACCTTTCCGCGCGCTGATCTGTTGATCGTCAAAGTGACGTTCACTGCGCGCGCCGATGCTTCGGCGACAAGCACACTGATCGGCTTCGGTAACCAGCCTGTCTTCCAGGAAGTCGTGGACGCGCTGGCCAATTCCTTGCCCGCCACTTTCACGCCGGGAACAATCATCATTCCACGAGATGATCCGACGCCGACACCAACGCCGACACCAACGCCAACGCCGGAACCGACACCAACGCCGACACCAACGCCAACGCCAACGCCAACACCAACACCAACACCAACACCAACACCAACACCAACACCAACACCAACACCAACACCAACGCCGACGCCGACGCCGACACCGACGCCGACGCCAACGCCGACACCGACGCCAACGCCGACGCCGCGAGTGCTGCGTGTTTTGGACGCAGTTGCAGTGCAAAGGGAATCGGTTGGAGTGAAGGTGGAACTGGTTTCGCGCGGCGATGAGAACGCGTTGCAGTTCAGTCTGGAGTTCGACCCGGCGGTTTTGGCCGTGGAAGAAGTTACGCAGGGAAGTGCCATCGGCGCGGGCGCGATTTTTGTCGTGAACCGGACGCAGGCGAATAAGGGACGTGTCGGAGTGTTGATGGCGTTTGAACCGGGTAAGACCTTCGAGGCGGGACGGCAGGAGTTGCTGGGGCTGCGGTTCAAGATCGTTTCCGGCAATACGCTGCCGAGCGCGAGGATCGAATTCAGCGACTTGCCGGTGTCGCGTTTGGTCGGCAACGCTACGGCCACAGCCTTGCCGACACTTTACGAAGCTGGCGTGGTGACGCTGCCACTGAATTATGAAGGTGATGTGACGCCTTCGCCGGACGGTGACGGCGAAGTCAATGTGTTGGACGTGCAGCGCACCGCGCGGCTGGCTGCTTTGATCGAAACGCCCGCGACCAGATTGGAATTTCAACGCGCGGACACTTCGCCGCGCGCGGACAAGGGCGATGGGAAACTGAATTTGTTTGACGTTCAGCAAACCGCGCGCTACGCCGCTGGTCTGGATGAGCGCGCGGTGGTCGGCGGGCCGATCGAAGCCTCACAGCTTTTGGCCGGAGCGTTGGCAGCCGTGGCCGCGCCGAACGAGACGCGGAAACTCAGGCTCGGTCCAGCGACGCTCTTGCGCGGTCAAACCGGCGCGTTGCGCGTTTGGCTGGACGCCGCCGGAAACGAAAACGGCGCGGGTTTCAGTTTGACCTTCGATCCGGCGCGATTGCGCTTCGCGGGCGCGAAGCTGGAACAGGACGCGCGCGGCGCAATGTTGCTGGTCAATGACGTGCAGGCTTCGCGAGGGCGCTTGGGCTTCCTGCTTGCACTGCCTGCCGGACAAGCGTTCGCTCCGGGTGCGCACGCAGTGCTTGTTCTGAACTTTCTGCCGCTGGCCGGTCAGCCGGGCGCTGCGATTGAAACCGCGCTGGGTTTTGGCGATGAACCTGTCACGCGGTCGGTTGGCGATTTGAACGCGCAGCCTTTGCCTGCGAGCTTTGACGGCGCAACGCTGCGATTGGCGGATGCGCCTGTCGCCAACGTTTCTGCTGCGAGTTTCGGCGGAGACTTGCTTGCTCCTGACGCCATCACCGTGGCTTTCGGCGCGGGTTTGGCGAATCAAGTCGAAGTTGCCGACGGGTTGCCGCTGCCGACTTCATTGGGCGGAACGATGGTACTGGTTCGCGACAGCGCGGGAGTCGAACGCGCCGCCGGACTGTTTTTTGTTTCGCCGAATCAAATCAATTACCACCTGCCGCCCGAAACCGCGCCCGGACGCGCGCAAATCACCATTCTGACCCGCGACAATCGCGCGCTGACGGGAGAAGCGGAAATCGCGCCGGTTGCGCCGGGCTTGTTTGCGGCAAACGGCAATGGTCAAGGCGTAGCCGGCGGCATCGCACTTCGCCGTCAAGCCGACGGCACAATCAGCTACGAACCATTGGCGAAATCCGAGAAGTCGCAATTCGTCGCCGTTCCGATTGATCTGAGCCGCGAGGATGAAGATGTTTACCTGATTCTTTACGGTACTGGCTTACGCGGGCGCAGTGATTTGAAGAACGTGCATTGCACAATCGGCGGCGTCGAAGCGGACGTTAGTTACGCGGGCGAAGTGGCGGGCTACGCCGGAATGGATCAGCTCAACGTCAAACTGCCGCGCGCGCTGGCAGGGCGCGGCGAAGTAGACTTATGGCTTCGTGTGGACGGCAGAGCGGCCAACACTCTGCGGGTCGGCATTCGCTGATTCGCTTGATAGAAAGTGGGACAAGCTTTAGCCTGTCGGCACTGAAGACAGGCTGTCAGCTTGTCCCACTTTCCAAAGAGGAGATTCAAGGCAATGGTAGCTTCCAATAAATCCAAGCCCCTGAGTTACGGCCTGGGCGATGAGGTTTCGTATACATTCGGTTCCGGCATTGTTTATGGCGAAGTGTCGCGGCTGCTGGAAAGCGGCGCGGCAGTGGAAATCACATTTGAAGACGGACGGCGCGAAATCAAGAAATCGCGCGACGGCGCATTAAGATTGGTGCGGCGCGCTTCGGGTGCAAGCGAACTTGAAGAGTCGCGTTCAGACCGCAGCCGCGTGCGGGATTTCGACATTGACGAAGTCCGCCGCAGCGATCAACGCAAACGATGACAGCAAAGATTCTTTTGCTGCCTTTCCAACGCGAAAATCCAAGTAGTCTCTGGAGGTAAACATGAAGAAGTCTTTCGTTCTTTCCTTGCTTGTTGCGGCCATGTTGATGTTCGGCATTGCCGCGCAAGCGCAAACCGAATCAACCGAACCCGCCGCGAGCAACGCGAACATCAGCATTGCGCAAGGCGCTTCGGCCAAACTTTCCCTGCAAACCCAGCTCAGTTCAAAAATCAGCGAAGTCGGCGATGAAGTGCTGGCAGTGCTTTACGAGCCTGTGCGCAGCGCCGATGGCCGCGTTGCCATTCCGCGCGGCACGGAATTCATCGGGCG
>CAZRXE010000250.1:0-4958 GCA_964603695.1 uncultured Heliomicrobium sp. | reverse complement strand
CAAGGCCCTCATCAACCGCCACGAAGTTTGAATATGTCCGAAAAAGATTACGCCGCCGATTACCTTGCGTTGAAAGCCGCCAACGATCAACTCCGCGAACGCGGCAAACAATGGCTCTGGGATTCGCTCAATCGTTTGTGCGACGAAATCAATCAGCAGTTGCTGGCGCAAGACGCTTCGCAAAAAGGCTCGGCAAGTTTGGCGGGAGCGCCATCCATCCTCAGCGGGGTGCAGCCTGATTGGCAGTTCAAAGTCGAAAACGCGGTGATGGCGGGCGAACGATACGGCGCACGCTTTCGTTACCGGACGCTGACTGTGGAAGTTGGCTGGCCGCGTTTGCCGGAGCATGGATACATCACCGATGGCGGATTGGCGCGGGGAAGGATTGGCTTAAGTCAAAACACAATGATCGAGCCGCAGCCGATTGCGGAGTTGATTTTGAAGAAAGTCGGCGGCGAACCGGCTTGGTTTGTTTTCAAAAACAAACAGCTTGGCGAACAGATCACTGAATCTCGCTTGCGGGAACACCTCAATCAAATAATGGCGGACTGAGACTTTCAATCAACCGATCCGCTCAACTTGAACCATTGCGTTGTAATCCGGAATGCCACATTCCGGGTCGCAGACGCCACGTTTTAGCAGCACATTTCCTTCCGGCCAATGAACCTGCACGTTGCCTGGGGCGATGGGCGCGAAGCGGCAGCGCCCGCTAAGTTCGCCGGCTTCGCCGCGCAACAGAATCTCGTTGCCGTCTTCAATTCCCAGTCTTTTCGCGTCCGTTTCATTTATCAACACGTTTTCGCGCCGAGCGCCATTGAGCGGGTCGCGGTCGCGGTGGACGATGCTGTTGAACTGTTTGCCGCGCCGCGTTGAAAGCCGCAATCGTCCGTCGTCGGTCGGCGGTTTGATTTGAATGGCGGAAAACTTCGCGCGGCCATCGGCGGTGGAAAACTTCGGCGTCGGCTTGCCATCGGCATCGGTCGTTTCGCATAGGCGCTGGCCGCCCCATTGCACCTGATCGCCAGTCTTTTTCAGATGTTGAATGCCTTCGTAGGCGGGAACAGCGCGTGCGATTTCGTCGCGAATTGCTTGGCCGTTGTCGAAGTGAATCAGGCTTGCGGCTTTTGGTTTGGCGCGTTCGGCGATGAGCATAGGGATTTCCCATTCGGCTTTGGCTTCGCCGATGCGGCGGCCTGGGATTTCCGGGCTGAAAAGGATTCGCCGTTCGGTGGAAGTTTCCGTGCCGCCGTCGCGCTGTTCGTAGCGGGTGGCTGTGGGCAGCAGTAAGACCGTGTCCGCCGGTTCAACGAACATTTGTGGGCTGAGCACTATGTCCTGATGAATGCGCACCGGCACGCGGGCGATGGCTTCGCGCACGAAGTCCGGTTCGGGCAGCGTTTCCAGAAAATTGCCGCCGCTGATGTAAAACCAATTGAGCCGGTTTTCGTGCGCGGCTTCGATCATTTGCACGGCGTTCAAGCCGCGCTCAGTTGGGACTTCAAATCCCCACAGTTTGCCCATCTTTGCCGCGCCGGTTTCATCTACGGCTACGCTGCCGGGAAATTGGTTTGGCACGCAACCGACTTCTGCGCCGCCTTGCACGCCGGAATGGCCGCGAATGGGAACAAGGCCGCTTCGAGGTTGGCCGACGAAGCCGCGACTTAAGGCCAGATCAACAATCGCTCGCACATTTGCCACGCCGTCCTGATGTTGCGTGATGCCCATTGACCAAACGAAAATCGCTGTTTTCGCCTGGCTAAGCATTCGTGCGAACTTCAGCATTTCTTCGCGACTTGCGCCGGAAGCTGCTTCCAGCAACTCCCAGGATTGCTCGGCGACGCTTTGCTTCAATCCAGCAAAACCATCGGTGTGATTGCGGATGAAAGCTTCGTTCGTCCAGCCTTGTTCAATCAGGTGTTTCAACACGCCGGCGATGAAGGCTTTGTCGCCGCCGGTGTGAACCTGGAAAAATTCATCGGCGATTTTCGTCCCGAACAGCGCGCTTTCCGTGACCGACGGAACCCAGTAACGTTCCAAGCCCGGCTCGCGGTAAGGATTGATGACGGCGACGCGCGTGCCTTGTTGTTTAGCGTAGTAAATGTACTTGGTCGTTACTGGCTGATTGTTTGGCGTGTTGCTGCCGAAAAAGACCAACAAGTCCGTACCGAGCCAGTCTTTGTAAGAAACCGTTGAAGCGGCCACGCCCAGGCTTTGCTTCATCGCTACGGTTGAAGGCGCGTGGCAAATCCGCGCCGAATTGTCCACGTTGTTTGTGCCCAGAAAGCGGGCGACTTTTTGGGCGACGTAATAAGCTTCGTTCGTCAGTCCGCGCGAAGTCAGATAGAACGCGATGCGTTGCGGATCAGCTTCGGCCAATCGCGAGGCTGCAACATTGAGCGCCTCGTCCCAGGTGATTCGGCGAAAACCTTTGTCGCCGCGCCGCCTCAGCATGGGGTAAGGCAGTCTTCCCAATTCGCGCAGCTCCGCCGAAGACATTCGCGAAAGTTTGTCGGTGTCTTCAAGCAAAGTTTCATCCAACGCGGGCATGGTGTTCAGCCGCAGCAAATCCAGCCGCACCAAACACAGATGCACGCCGTCCATTGTGAAATCGTGAATGCCGGCCGTGCCCAGCGCGCAGCCGTCGCAAACGCCTTTGGTCAGAATGCGCCAGGCGTAAGGCAACTGTCCGCGATTGCGCCAGACGACTTTGACCATTTCCAGATAATGATTCGGCTTCACCTGCCCGACGCCGTTCGGCATCAGACCGGCCCAGCGCGAGCGATCCCAACCCGTATTTTTCATTGGTTATTTTGTGAGCGATCCGGCGTCGCCGGAGTTCAATTGATCGTAGAGCCAGGATTTGGCAAACGCCCAATCGCGTTTGACCGTGGCCGGATTGACGCGCAAGACGAGTGCGGTTTCTTCCAGCGTCAGCCCGCCGAAAAACCGCAGCAACACCACGCCAGCAGCGCGTTCGTCCAGCGTTTCCAGTCTTTGCAGCGCTTCGTCCAGGGCTGTGATTTCAATGTTGGCCGGATTGGTGGGCGAAGGGATTCGGTTGGCGGATTCATCCAGCGCGACGGAAACGTGCCCGCCTTTGTGCCGTTTACGTGCGCGGTCTACCAGAATGTTGCGCACTTGTTGGGCGACGACGGCGAAAAAATGCGCGCGGCTTTCCCAATCCACTGCCGTTGCCGAACCGAAAATGCGCAGATAGACTTCATTGACCAAGTCCGTGGTTTGGAAACCGTGGCCTGCCTGTTCTTGCCGCAACCGGTTGGCGGCAATTCGTTTGAGGTCGGGATAAACCAGTAGCATCAATTGATCTATAGCTTCCTGCTCGCCGCTTTTGACGCGCTTCAGTAATTGGGTGACTTCGCCTGCCTTCGCCATCACTCGCCCTCTTCTTTCCGCTGGAAATTTTCCTTCAATTTCTGCCCGGCTCTCTTGCGTGCCAAAAAATAATGCGATGAAAGATGATTTGGGGAGGTTTCGTTTCGGTCCATGGCGCGATGTGATCTCCGTTTGGGGTTGGCGTGCTGAAAGTAAATTCCCTCGCGGTTGTCTCGAAAAATTGCAGCATCCGGCTGGCGTCTGGCGCGCGAATGGGGCCGTGATCGGTGATGTCAAGCCAGTCTTCAGCTCGGACGCTTTCTTCCAGCGACCATAAAACTTTATCCGGGACATAAACGGCAATGAAACTTTGTTTGCGTGGATTTTCCTCGCCGAACTTAATCCAATCGTTTTCTGGCACACGCAGCACCTGACCGGCCTGCGCGTACTGCGGCGGCTGATCTTTACGCACATTAGCCCAGACCAGCGAACCGTCGCGGTACTCATAAAACAAGTAACAATTGGCGGAAAAGGGCAGTGTTATTTCAAACCGGACTTTCTCTCCCGGCAGCACCGGATCATTGGCGAACAACAACGGCATCTCACGTCCTTCACTGTCTTTTTTGAGAATGCGGTATCGTAATTGAGGCTGCGGGGTGGGTTGGATGAACGCCGGTTGACTAGTCTGTTTCGGCAATGGCAGCGAAATGTCCGGTCGCCGGCGAATCGCCGCCCAAATCAAAAGTCCGGTGATGACGACCATCGCCAGCAAACCGGCCACCAGGCGGCCGTGCAACCGCGCGGGCGAGGCCTTGTGCGAAAACGCGGCGTCCAATTCTTTTGCCAATTGTCGGGCGCTTTGTTGCCGCGTGCCGGGAGTTTTCGCCAGCGATTTCAGCACGACGCGCGAAACGGCGAGGGGAATGTCCGCGCCTTTTGGCAAACGGTGCGGCGGCACGGGCGAGGCGTGTTGATGCTTGTAAAGAATGCTCAACGCGGAATCGCCCGTGAAAACAGGCTGGCCGGTCAGCATTTCGTAAAGCACCACGCCGAGCGAATAAATATCCGAACGCGCGTCAATCTGTTCACTGCTTGCGCCCGCCGCCTGTTCGGGAGACATGTAACTGACCGTGCCGATAATCAATCCGGTGTGCGTTTTCATTGTTGCGCCGGGATTGTCCGGACTGCCTGGACTAAAAGCCTGTTGAAGCTTGGCGACGCCGAAATCCAGAATCTTTGCGCGCGGTTCGCTGTCGCGTTCGGCGATGATCAGGTTTTCCGGTTTGATGTCGCGATGGACTATGCCGCGTTGATGCGCCGCTTCCAGCCCGGCGCAAAGCTGTTGAGCGATGATGCGGACTTTTTCCAGCGGCAGCGCGCCTTGCGCCATCAGGATTTTGCGCAGGCTTTGGCCTTCGACATATTCCATGACAACGTAAGGCTGTCCGTCGAGCGTGCCGCCGTCCATCAGTCGCGCGATGTTCGGATGTTCCAGGTCGGCCAGAATCTGGCGTTCGCGACGAAAGCGTTGCACCGCATTCTCTTCCGCGTCGGGCGGCAGCAATTTGATGGCGACGAGTTTGTGAAACTCTCCGTCCGTGCGTTCGGCCAGAAATACCATGCCC
>CAZRXE010000249.1:0-2306 GCA_964603695.1 uncultured Heliomicrobium sp. | reverse complement strand
GCGGCGCAACCACGCTGGCCGCGATGCGCGCGATTGCGCAATTGAAACCTTCGATCAATGTGCTGGGCATTGTTCCGGCGGTGGAAAACATGCCCGGCGGTCGCGCGCAGCGCCCCGGCGACGTGGTTCGCGCAATGACCGGCAAAACCATCGAAGTCATCAACACCGACGCCGAAGGCCGTTTGATTCTGGCCGACGCAGTGGCTTACGCGCGCAAACTCGGGGCAACGAAGATCGTTGATCTGGCCACGCTGACCGGCGCGGTTTCGATTGCGCTCGGTGATGTTTACGTGGCCATCCTGGGCAACAATCAGAACTGGATTGATGCCGTCATCGCCGCCGGCAAAAAGGTCGGCGAAAAACTCTGGCAATTGCCGCTCGACAAGGAATACCGCGAGCAGATCAAGAGCGAAATCGCCGACATCAAAAACGTCGGCGGACGCAGAGCCGGAACCATCACCGGTGCTTACTTCATTCGCGAATTCGTCGAAGATACGCCGTGGGCGCATCTGGACATTGCCGGAACGGCCTGGAACGAAAATAACAAACCGCATCTTTCCGTCGGACCGACAGGCGTTTGCGTGCGAACGCTGGTCAATCTGGTCTGCGGTTAAGAAGCGTGATTGCAAAAACACCCGTTGCCGACTCCGCCACCTATTGCGACGCCAACGCCCGACAATTATGGTGGATTGAATTTCAGCGGCAACGGGTTACGCGCGTAAGGAGAATTTCTTATGGCTTTCAGCGACTACAAAACTCTGGCTCAGGCACAGACGCAGTTCCAGATCAAATACAGGGAAGAAGATTTCATCCCTGTGCAAGAGCTTCCGCCCTCGCCGCAATTCCTGGAAGAGTTTGAATTCAACCGCATCAACCTGGACATGTTCAGTTCCGAAGGCGCGCGCGCCGAAATCATCATCTTCCCGATTCTCCGCGAAGCCTATAAGCACCATGCCCACCGCTACTCTTTGTTCGTGCAGCGATATATCACCTGCGACGCCGACCTCAGCGGAACGCCGGATTACATCATTGCCGCCAAATCGTCGCTCGGCAAAACCGTACTCGAAAAGCCGCTGGTCGTCGTCGCAGAAGCCAAGAAAAATGATTTTGAGCAAGGCTGGGGCCAATGCCTGGCGGAACTGGTTGCGGCGCAACGCCTCAATCGCGCTCCGCTGTTTCCGGTCTACTGCATCGTGACGGACGGCAATCTTTGGCAATTTGGCAAATTGGTCGAAGACACGCTGACGAAAAATCTTACTGACTACACCATCGGTGCCTGGGCGCGACTCTTCGGCGCGTTGCAGTTTGTCTTGCAGGCAATTTCGGAGACGCGCTATCAACCCCAGCAAGCGCACGGCGACTGATCGGCGTTGACCTGATCCATCGCATCCTTCGCGAAGAACGAGGCATTTTGCTTTGCGTCCGTTGTCATACAGACGCCGGCCGCGCGGCGGCGTACCTTGCAGCCGTTTTTCAAACCCAATCGAAAAGGAGTATCTCGATGAGAAATTTGATTGCCGCAGTGTTGTCGCTGGTCGTCGCGCTGGTCGCTGGAATTACGCTGTTTCGGAAGCCGATTAATTGGTCATCAGCGTCTTCGTTGTCCGGCGCGGAAGTTCAAGCCGTGGGGATTGCAAATGCCGAAAGCAAGCGTGCGCCGGTAATTGTCGAGTTGTTCACCTCTGAAGGTTGTTCAAGTTGTCCGCCTGCCGATGCGGTCTTGTCGCAACTGGAAAAGTCTCAGCCGGTCGAGGGCGCGGAAATCATCGCGCTCAGCGAACACGTGGATTATTGGAATTACATCGGCTGGTCGGATCCGTTTTCTTCGGCGGAATTCAGCGCGCGGCAACAGGCTTATGCGCTAGTCTTCAACAATGACGGTGTTTATACGCCGCAGATGATCGTGGACGGGCAGGCGGAATTCGTCGGTAGCAATTCCGGCAAAGCGCAAACTGCTATTGCGCGCGCGGCGAAGCTGTCGAAAGCGAATGTGGAAGTGGAGTTTGCCGCAAACGCGGCAGCGCAGAATGCGCAAGCCATCAAGCTGAAAGTCCGCGTGGACAAACTGCCCGCCGTGACTTCAGGCGATGTGGCTGAAGTGCTGTTGGCGATTACCGAAAGCAATCTCGCCTCACAGGTTTCGCGCGGCGAAAACTCAGGGCGGCGATTGGGGCATACAGCGGTGGTGCGCGAACTGCGGTCTTTGGGACAAGTCGCGGCATCCGGCAAGGCGTTTGAAGTGGAAACGACGGCAATGCTCGACAAGAATTGGAAACGCGGCGAGCTTCGCGCAGTGGCGTTGGTGC
>CAZRXE010000248.1:0-2744 GCA_964603695.1 uncultured Heliomicrobium sp. | reverse complement strand
CGGCGACGGCGGCGCTGATCGGCATGGGCGTGGCGATCGGGTCGGGAATTTTTCGCAATCCGGGGAATGTTGCGCAATATGCGCGGTCGCCGCTCTGGATATTGGGCGCGTGGGTGCTGGGCGGCGTGTTCTTCACGCTGGCGGGCTTTTTGATTGCGGAGCTGGCGACACGGTTTCCGCGTTCGGGCGGAGAGTATGTCTACCTGCGCCGGGCCTATGGCGACTTTGTGGCGTTTTTCTTCGGCTGGGCCTACACGATTTTCATCATCGGCGGCGGCATTGCGACGATGGCGGTGGCGTTCGGAGATTTGCTCCGCGCGATAAATGTGTTCGGCCAGCGAACCCGGACGCAGGTTGCAGTCATACGCGCCCAGCCGCATCGTGCCGCCCAGGTCTTCGACGCCGAGCAGGTCGCGCAATTTGAAAATCACGGGATCGGGCGTGTCCGGGTCGAATTCGGTCGAATCCGCGTGGTCGAAGCCGCAAACGTTGCGCGCGAATTCGATGGCGGCGCATTGCATTCCCAGGCAGATGCCGAAGAAAGGTTTCTTTTCGCGACGGGCAAAACCGATGGCGCGGATCATTCCCGAAATGCCGCGTTTGCCGAATCCGCCCGGAACCAGAATCGCATCCAAATCGCGCAAACGGTCTTCCCAGTGGTTGTCGGTCATCAGGTCTTCGCTTTCCACCCAGCGGAAATTGACTTTGACGTTGTTGGCGAACCCGCCGTGAATCAAGGCTTCGTTCAGGCTTTTGTAGGAGTCTTCCAGTTCGACGTATTTGCCGACGATGCCGATGGTGACGGCTTCGCGCAATCCGTGAATGCGGTTGGCCAGCGTCGTCCATTGGCGCAAATCCGTGTCGCCCAGCGGCAGCCGCAACACATCCACCAGCAATTGATCCAAACCTTGCCGGTTGAACACCAGCGGGACTTCGTAAACGGACTTCACGTCTTGCGCGGTGATGACCGCGTCTTGGGAAACATTACAAAACAGCGCGATCTTGGCTTTCATCTCTTCAGGCAACTCGCGTTCGCAACGGCAGAGCAGAATGTCCGGTTGAATGCCTATGCCCAGCAGCTCCTTCACCGAATGCTGCGTCGGTTTGGTTTTCATCTCGCCGGAAGCAGCCAGATAAGGAACCAGCGTCAGGTGAACGAAAGTCGCGTTGTGCCGCCCGACTTCGTTGCCCATCTGGCGAATGGCTTCCAAAAAAGGCAACGATTCGATGTCGCCGACCGTGCCGCCGATTTCGACGATGACCACGTCGTAGCCCGGCGAAACAGCCTTGATCGCGTCCTTGATTTCGTTGGTAATGTGCGGAATGACCTGAATGGTTTTGCCCAGGTAATCGCCGCGCCGTTCTTTTTCGATGACGGAAAGATAAATGCGGCCTGAAGTCCAGTTGTTGGCTTTGGAATAACTCGCCTTGCTGTAGCGTTCGTAATGGCCCAGGTCGAGGTCTGTTTCCGCGCCGTCGTCGGTGACGTAAACCTCGCCGTGCTGAAAGGGCGACATCGTGCCCGGATCAACGTTGATGTACGGATCGAATTTCATCAGTGTGACTTTCAATCCGCGGGCTTCCAACAACGCGGCAATCGAAGCGGCGGCAATGCCTTTGCCCAGACCGCTGACCACTCCTCCGGTGACGAAGATGTATTTCGACATTTCAATTCCTCTGACGGGTAAAAATGGATTTTGATTTAGTGGGACGTTCACGAGTTTTTTTGATGAACTGAGTTCCTACCGGCGGTAAGCGCAAGAGTAAACAGTTCTTGCCGAAGCGTCAAACTGTTGTGACAATGAACAAACTGTCACAGCATTCGTGGTTGCCTTGTTGTCTGGAACCTATTCTCTCGCTGTCACAAGCACGAAATTCACTGGCAAGTATCACTGGAGGAATCGGATGAGTCAGGACGTTTACATCACCGCGCTGGGAAAATTTCTGCCCGGCGAACCTGTCGGCAACGAGGAAATGGAAGCGCATCTGGGAATGATCGGCGGAAAGCCTTCGCGGTTGAAATCGCGCATTCTGAAACAGAACGGCATTCAAACACGGCATTACGCGATTGACCGCAACGGGCAGGTCAATTACTGGAACAGCGATCTGGCCGCGCTGGCCGTGAAAGATGCCGTTGCCAATTCCGGCTTGAATCTCAATCAAATCGAACTGCTGGCGACGGCGACTTCGCAAAGCGATTTGCTCGCGCCGGGCTTTGCCAGTCTGGTTCACGGCCATCTGGCGATACCGCCTTGCGAAATCGCCAGCCTGCACGGCGTCTGCGCCGGCGGTGTGGCGGCGCTCAAACACGCCTTCACGGCCATTCGCGCGGGCGAACACACCAACGCCGCCGTCTGCGCCAGCGAATTCACCAGCCGATTTTTTCGCGCCGGTTTGTTTGAAGAAACCCGCGCGTTTCAGGAAACAGGCCGCGTGCCCTTCGACGCGGAGTTCCTGCGCTGGATGTTGTCGGACGGCGCGGGCGCTGCCGTTTTGGAATCGCGCCCAAACGCAGAAGGATTGTCACTGCGAATTGATTGGATTGATCTGGTGTCTTATGCCGACCGGCTGGATGTTTGTATGTACTCCGGCGCGAACAAAGACGAAGAGCGCAAGCTGGGGCGTTCGTGGTACGACTATCCGAACTTCGCGGCGGCGGCGGCGGACGGCGCGATCCTGCTCAAACAGGATTTGAATCTGCTCGAAAACATCGTTCCGCTGGGCGTGGCGCGCTACTTTGAATT
>CAZRXE010000247.1:0-4592 GCA_964603695.1 uncultured Heliomicrobium sp. | reverse complement strand
GCAACGCCACAGCTTCGATAGCGAGTGGCGCGCAATTCAATTTGGCTGCCTTACCTGTTTGATTGAGCCAGCCCCCCAGCAGCGTTAAAACCAGACCTAAACAGGCGCTGAAAGTGAAGGTACGGAAAAGAATTTGTTTCATAAAGTTTTCTCCTTAGGCAGTGCCTGAACTATTGGTTTTTTACTCGAATGGTGAGAGACGGGCAGGCGATGCTCAGACCGAAACTGGTCTCGCTAGCAACGTTGCAGTTATCAGTGGCGCGGATGACAACGGTAAAATTCCCAGCCGGCCCGGCGTTGTTAATGGTCACAGCGCCTGTTTGACTGACTGTCAACGCACCGTGAAAAGTGGGGGTCACTTGCGCGACGGCCATCGCGCTAACGCTGCCGTTATCGCTGGGAGCGGTAACCGGATTGACGGTCAAGCTCCCGCCTGCCGTCACAGTCTGGTTGTCATAGGCGAATACGGGTGGCGTATTGGCTGTGACATTGACGCTGAAATTGGCGCTGGCGGTGGAAATGCCATTGCTGACCGTGAGCACAATGGTTTGATTTCCCAGCGCTGCCGCGCAACCTGCGGCAACCTGCGCCGTGATGGTTCCAGCGGTGTTCGTTAGTTGCGAGATCGTGAGACCAGCCGGAACGCTGGTGGCCAGCACGATCAGTTCGCCCGGCGGCGTTTCAATGTCACTGACGGTTGCCAGGGGAGCCGCGCCGGCGGGGCTGCCTTGTTGAAGCGTGATGCCGGCGGCAGCCTGGATGGTCGGCGGAATGGGATACACATACACCGCGCCCTGTAACGAGTCCTCATTCACAGTTAAGGTAGGAGCGCCGACAAAGAGGAAGCGCCCGCGCGCCGTCACGGCATTGGCGAACCCGCCACCATTGCCTAGTAGTTTTTCTTGTAAGGCCCAGCTTGTCCCATTGCGACGGAAGAGATATGCCGCGTTGGTGCCAAATCCGCCAATGATGAGCACATCGCCACTCAACCCAAGCGTAATGCCGAATTGATCACCCGCGCCGTCGCCCGAAACCACTTTGGCCTGTTGCGTCCACTGCCCACTCGCAAATGTGAAGACGTAGGCCGCACCAATCGTCGTGTTCGTAGCACCATCGGCACCAATGGCCAGATTGTCACCATCCAACGAGAGCGAGCTGCCGAATTCGGCAAAGTCACGGGGATCGTTAGGCTCGATTTTTTGCTGTTGCGACCAGACCCCGGCGGCGCGTGTAAAGAAATAAACTGCGCCGCGGTAAAGCAATTGTTGCGGTCCGTCTCCATTCGCCCCCACCAGCAGACGATCACCGCCCACCGCCACAGAAACGCCGAAATTGGCCGTGAAAATGATGCCATCCACTGTCACCTTCTGTTGTTGCGTCCACGTCGTGCCCGTGCGCGTGTAAACATAAACCGCGCCCCGCTGTCCATTTTGATTGGGGGCACCCGCGACCACGGTGTCCCCGTTGAGCGCCACGGCAATGCCGAACAGGTCATCATTTTGCCCGCCATCGCCCGCTGTTAAGCGCGCCTGAAATGTCCAGGTCGCACCATTGCGCACGTAAATGTAGACGCCTTTGTTGCCGCCAAAATTTACCGGTGCTCCCACGGCAATCGTATTGCCGTCAATGGCCACACTCTGCCCAAACTGGCCCTGCGTGTTCGGTGCCGGTGACGGCACATTGAGCGTGGCTTGTTCCACCCATTGGCTGCCTTGCCGTACAAAGACATACGCTTCGCCCAGAAACCCCTTGGCGGTATAGGCACCCACCACGGCAGTGTCACCACTCACGGCGACTGACACACCAAACCTATCGAAGGCCCTGCCATCGCTGGCCGTCAGTTGCTGCCCATTCAATTGCGCAGGCGCGGCTCGCCCCAACCGCGCTGCCACGGTGGCGCGCACTGTGGTACGCAATGATGCCGGCCAGTCGCGCTCCGCCAATTGCTGTGGGGCCGCAGCCCCAGGCCGCGTCGGCCAGGGCGGTTGATTCTGTGGTTGAACACCAGCTGCTACCGCGCTGTTTCGCGCGAACCAGCTACCGCCGAGCACCACCAATAACAGGCTCACGAAGACAGCGAATGGGTATTTGCACAATAATTTGCCTTGCATTGTCTAACTCCTTAAAAGTGCGGGATTTGTAGAGCGTGTACTTAAAACCGGGCGGCTATTGATTGCGCGTCCGCACTGAAATCACCGGGCAGGTCACATTCAGCGTATAAGTCCGCTGCCACGTGCAGTTGTTTTGGTCTTTGGCGGTGACGGTGAACGGAAACAGCCCCGTCTGGGTCGGCGTGCCGCTCAGCACTCCGGCGGAAGTAAAGTTCATCCCGGTGGGCAACGTGCCGGTGAGTTCGAAGGTGTACAAGCCGGAGCCGCCACTGGCAGCCAGCGTCGTCGTGGGAAAGGGCGTGTTGATGAGTACATCCGGCAAGGTGGGCGGCGTGACGGTGAATTGTGGACAGGCCGCGCCCGTGCCAATCGTGAGCGACCAACTGGCCAGCGCGCCGCTGTTAAAACCCTGATCGTCCACGATAAACAGCTTCCAGTCGCCATTCGGGTCGGTGCCGTTGAAAACCGATGCCAGCGTGGCCGTGCCTGCCGGAGCGGGCGATTGAAACGTAGCGGGCGCGGGCGCGGGGAAGCTGTCGCCGCCGCCGTAATTCACGGGCCGGTACGTGCCATCAAAGAGCGCCCGCCCGTCAAAAATGATGTCCGTCGCCGCATCGTCAAACTTGAGGACGCGATTGAAGAGGAAGGGATTGTCCGGGTCGCCATTCGCATCTGACAGCAAGACCAGCGCCTGCCCCTGCGGCCCGACCAGCAGGATGTCCAGATCACCCTGATTCTCGTGTTGCTGTGGAATCAACGTCACGATCAGTTTGGTGACGTTGCCCGTCAGCCCGCTCACGTTGATGACAGATGGGTAAATCGCCGCCGGGCCTGACGCGGGAATCGTATTGAGTGTGTTGTTGGCGAAGGTCGGCAGCACATTGAGGTTCACCGTCGCCGAGGCAGAAGACCGCTGGCCGTCGGAGACGTGAAAGGTGAAGCTGTCCGGCCCAACGTAATTCAAAGCCGGTTGATAGCTGAATGCCCCATTCGCGTTGAGCGTTACGGCGCCGTGCGCCGGGTTACTGTCTTTGAACGCGTTGAGCGGGCGTCCGGCAGCTCCCGACGCGTTGACGAGGACGCCGGGCGCGGCGCCGTCGAGCCGTTGGTTTTGCGCAATCGGATTGGCGTTGAAGTTTCCGGCAAACGGCATCACGATCAATGTGGCGCTGTTGCTGTAAATCTGGCCGCCGGGGTTTTCGAGCCGCACGAAAAAGCTTTGGTCATTGGCCAGTGGCGGCGGGGTAAAAGTCGCGCCGGTCGCGCCCGCGATGGCTGTGCGATTTGGGCAAGTGCCGCTGAACCATTGATAGCTGACGTTCAGGCTGTTCGTGCCGACGCTCAATGTCGGCGTTTGCCCGCGCGTGATGTTGGCGCCGAGCGGTTGCGTCGTGATTTCGGGCGCGGGCAGTTTGGTCACCAGGGCTGGCCCCTGCGTCACCGTCACGGTGAACGTACCCACGTCAGCCGGGTTTTCCGCCGCGATCACGACGGTCTTAATGTTTGCGCCAGTCCGCAGAGTTGAACTCAGGCTGACCGTATTCCCAATGGCGGAGTTGCCGCTGAAATTCACTCCCGGACCATTGGGCAAAAAAATCGGTTCGTACAGGTACAAGACGCCGCGAAAGCCCGTGGTTTGCAGTCGCACGGTGTAATCGCCCTCGGTGGCAACGCTGAAGCGGAACAATTTGAAAGGCACGATTTGGCCACTGGTGCGAATCGGATCGCCGCTGCTCGTGCGCGGAACTAAGCGGTTGTAGCGGTCATCGCAAGCTGACAACGTACTGCTAAAGCTGATCGGCCCATTCGTCACAAAGACCGTCGCTGTGCGCGAATCCACCGTTCCCTCGATATTGCTGACGCGCACCCAATACGCCGTATCGGCAAACAGCGCCGGTGTGGTGAACGAAGACGTCGTTGCTCCGGCAATTGGATTGGACGTGTCGCCGGTCTGGCCTTGAAACCATTGGAAGGTTTTGGGTGGTTGTCCCTGTGTGGCGACTTGCAGCGTGGTGGTTTGGCCCGGTCGGATTGTGGCATCGAGCGGGTTGGACAGAATGCCCAGCGGCGGCGGCGGAACTACCGTGACTGGAGCGGGGCCGCTGATTGAAGCAATATAAGTGCCGGTCTGTCCTGCCAGTTCCGTGCTAATCACAATGTCGAAATCCTGTCCGCCCGCCAGAAAGACTTTTTTTTCCTTGCCGACCACGCCCTCAACCCAAAAATTCGTCTGCGGCATGAGCGGGAAAAATGTTCCGCCATAAACATTAATGGTGGGCGAGAAGCCGTTTGCCTCGACGTTGATGGTGTATTCGCCGTCGGTCGTAACGCGGATGTGAGTGACTTCAAAAAACACCTGCTGTCCGCTGAAGGCATTAATGACGGTCATGCGGTTCCAGGTGTCGTGCCGGGTGGTCAACTGCCCGCTGAAGGAGGCATCAGCAACCATTGCCGTCGTTGCAGTCGTCGTTGCAGTCGTCG
>CAZRXE010000246.1:0-2414 GCA_964603695.1 uncultured Heliomicrobium sp. | reverse complement strand
ACAACACCAAGACACTGGCGTAAAACACGGCCATAAACGGAATCTCGCTGTTCGGCTGTTTGGTCAGCCACAGAATCGGCGGATAACTGATCCAGGCCAGCGCCGCGACCATCGCCGCCCAATCGCCCCACAGTTTGCGCGCCAGCAAGAAAACGAACACTGCCGCCAGCGCGTGGCACAGCAGCGTCAAACACAGACCAGTTGTTTCTGGGGAAACAGTCAACCAGGCAGCCAGTTTGAACGTCGCCGCCAGCAACAGCGGATAACCGGGCGGATAATGCATCGCGAAAGTCCCGGTGTTCGTCACCAAGCCTTTGCCCGCCGCCAGGTTTTTAGCGACCGGCTCGTAAAAATATAGGTAATCGGAACCTTCGTTGACCTGCGCGCCGGCGGGAATGACGCGCAAGAAAATCAGCGCCACCGTCAGCGAACAAAGCGTCACCGCGCCGATCCACGGCCAGGGCAGGGAAGAGTCAGAACGAGTTTTCAAGCTGTCGGAGATTTTCACTTTGCTTTGTCTGGGTGCGGATTGAATTCTGGAACCTGCCAATGTCGGCTGAGCAATTCGCGCAAGGCGTCGCCCAAACCTTCGAGCGAAAAGCGTTGGCTCCATGCGGCGGCGCGTTGACCCATTTGCAGATGTTCGGCGGGCGCGTCGGCAATGCGGCGCAGCGTCGAAGCCAGCGCCGCTGCATCGTTCGGCGGAACCACCAGCCCGCGTTCTTCGCCCAGCAACCAGGGAATCACGCCGCGTTCCGAACCGATGCAGACCAGACCGAAAGCCATCGCTTCGGTGATGGCTTTGCCCCAACCTTCGGAAGCCGAAACCAGCGCCAGCGCATCGGCCTGTTCATAAAATTCCAGCACGCGGTCGAAAGCGACGTTGCCGTGAAAGCGGATTTGTCGGCGCAAGTCTTGTTCATCAACGAAACGCTCCAGCGTTGCGCGTTCAGGGCCGTCGCCGACGATGTCGAGTTCGATGGTGACGGCGGGTTTCAATTGCGCCAACGCTTCCAGAATCACCAAAACGTTTTTTGACGCCGACAGCCGCCCGACGTAAAGCAAACGCAAATTTCGATCTGACCAGCCCGCCGTGTTTCGGTTCGCCGCCGCAGCCTGCGCGCGCGCCATTTGCTGATTGTCCAGCACCGAGGTGAAGAACGGAACGATGTGCGGCGGTTGATTCGGCCAGTCGCCATAAACCGTCACAGGGCCGCGCCACCATCGCGATTTCAAAATCGCCCTTTGCCAGCGCACCGTGCGCGCTTCGCCGGGCGCGCCGATCCATTGCCCGGCGAATTTGGCGACCAGTCGTTTTTGAAATAGCGGAACCAGCAGCGAAGCCACCAGCGCGATGTTGCCCGGCGCGCGGACGTGGAAGGCATCAGTGGTCAAAGCGGCTTTGGTCACGGCGTAAAGCATTCTGGGGATTTCGCCCGCCGAGGCAGGCTCTTGCAGCAAGCCGCGTCCGCGGTCGCGGCGAAAAGGAATGACGGTGATCGCGGACGAATCGCGATAAGGAACCCAGGATTCCGGCGGCGGCCCTTGATCGTGCGGCGCGACGATGACGAGCCGGTCGAAGAGTTCCTGCCAGACGTTCATTTCCAGCACGTAAGGCTCATACGACCACCATTGGCCTTCGTGAAAGATGTGCGGACAGATTGTGGCAACGCCAAGTTTCATGCTGGGAGCGCGAGCGTCCCCGCTCGCCGTAAATAAAGCGCGAAGCTTCCTTATTGCTTTACCGGTTCGATGTAATCCTGCGAGCCTCTGCGGCTGATGATTTCCGCGGGAACGCCCAGTACGGTGCAGCCGTCCGGCACGTCCGACGTGACCAGCGAATTCGCGCCGATGACGGCATCGTCGCCGACACGAATCTTTCCGGCCACGGTTGCGTTCGCGCCGAAATAGACGCGGTTGCCGATGATTGGCACGCCGCGCCGATTGCCGCGACCGGAAACGCCGATGGTCACGCCTTGCGACAGATTACATTCGCTGCCGATCACCACGCCGCTGTTCAAAATGATGTGGCCGAAATGGCCGATGTAGAGTCCCGCACCGATCTCCGCCGTGTAGGGCAAACAAATGCCCGCCGTGATTTCAATCAGTTTTTGCCAGACGACCATCAGCAGCAACAGCGGGCGTTTCAACAGTCCGGGCAATGTGGATTGGTAAATTGCCGACGCCAGTCGGTATTGCAACAGCGCCCACAGTCCTTGCTGCGTCAGGATTTGCCGCAGCGCGCCGCTTTCGCCGTAAGAGGTGTAACGCCGGACATCGGCGCGATAAGCCGTCAGCCAGTTCATATACGACCTGCCGCGCGCCCGACCCCGCGCGGTACTGAATGGAGGCAGCGCGCGGAAAAACCGTCGGTGCGCGCGCGATCGGAAGAGCGGCGGGGTGGGGAAGGGTGT
>CAZRXE010000245.1:0-2258 GCA_964603695.1 uncultured Heliomicrobium sp. | reverse complement strand
CGAATGGCGGCTCCAAAGGCCGCTGCCTTACCACTTGGCGACTCCCCAGCAAACTTGATTGGCAACTTTCACGCGATGAAGCACGAATTGAGTCTCGCGAAAACCTGTGAGGCGGCGAGCAAGTCTACGTTTACGCCCAAGTTTATGCTCCAGCCTGCCGGCAAAATGCCTGATATTCTTCACGGCTCAGCGTGCGTGTCGCAGCGCACCACCAACCGTTTTGACTCAATTCGCGCCGCGCATTTTCGCGCGCCGCTTCAGTTTCAAAGATCGAAAAAATCGTCGAACCGCTGCCCGACATCAAAACCCCGCTTGCGCCCGCTCGTTGAAGCCTTTCTTTGATCTCTCCGAGCAGTTGGTGACGAGCCAGAACAGGGATTTCCAAATCGTTCTGCAATCGAATTTGCTCGCCTGATGATGTGATGTTTGCGTAAACGGTCTCGAAAGAAGTGGGCATCTTAGAGATGGCTCCGGGGTTTGTCAACCGAGCCGGCAAGTTTGCATAAACTTCGCGCGTCGGAACCAGAATTCCCGCGTTAACCAGTAATAAATGCTCCGTGCAGATATCCGCCAACGGATAGACTTCATCGCCGCGCCCCACGCCCAAACAAGTTCCACCTAAAAAGAAAAACGGCACATCCGCGCCCAGCTTCGCTCCTAACTCAAACAATTCGCGCGGCGAAAGCGTGACGCCCCAGAGTTTTTGCAGGGCCAACAAAGTGACCGCCGCATTGCTGCTGCCACCGCCCAGGCCGGCTGCGGTCGGGATCCGTTTGTGGATGGTCACGCGAACCCCTTTACCGACAACGGCGAAATCGCCCAGCAACCGCGCCGCTCTATGCACCAGATTGGTTTCATCGCAAGGCACATCCGGGTGATCGCAGACAATTTCGATCCCCTGCTCCGCCGATTCAAAAACCAATTCATCGGCGACGCTGACGGTTTGCAGCAGTGTTCGCAGTTCGTGATAACCGTCTGGGCGCTTGCCTAGAATTTCTAAAGTCCAGTTGATTTTGGCAAATGATGGAAGGATGAATTTCATGGGCGCGGAGTCTAAGTAACACTCACTATTGTTTCAAGAGACTTGCGGTCAGCTTCGTCGAAGCCCAAATTTGCCAACCTCCGATTTGGTCGAATAGAATCGCGCCTCGTCAACAAAGTTCTACTTTCATTCGATTCACTTTCGATTCTTTTTATGGCCAAGATTTTTCGTAGACCTTCCGCCGCCGTCAGCGTTGGCGGCGTTCCAGTAGGCGGCTGCAACGCCGTAGTCGTGCAGTCCATGACCAACACAGACACGGCGGATGCCCTCTTAACTGCCAAACAAATCATCGAACTGGCGCAAGCCGGTTCCGAACTCGTTCGCATCACCGTCAACAACAAAGAAGCCGCCGCCGCCGTGCCGGAAATCGTCGGGCGTGTGCGCGACGCCGGCCATAACACGCCCATCATCGGCGACTTTCATTACAACGGGCATATTCTGCTGACCGAATTCAAAGACTGCGCGAAAGCTCTGGCCAAATACCGCATCAACCCTGGCAACGTCGGCGCGGGCAAACGGCACGACGACAACTTCAAACGGATGATTGATGTGGCGCTGGAAAATCAAAAGCCTGTGCGCATCGGCGTTAACTGGGGTTCGCTCGATCAAGCCCTGTTGGCGCGGCTGATGGACGAAAACGCCAAGCTGGCAGAACCGCTCGACGCCAAAGACGTGATGAAAGAAGCCATCGTCCGCAGCGCCATCGAATCGGCGCAAATGGCGGAAAGTTACGGAATGTCGCGCGATCAAATCATCCTCAGCGCCAAATGTTCCGACGTGCAAGATTTGATAGACGTGTACCGCGAAATGGCGCGGCGCGGCGATTACGCTTTGCATCTGGGTCTGACCGAAGCCGGCATGGGCGCGAAAGGAATTGTCGCCAGCGCGGCGGCATTGGCCATTCTGTTACAGGAAGGCATCGGCGACACGATTCGCGTCAGCTTGACGCCCGCGCCCAATGCTTCGCGAACGGAAGAAGTCATCGTCGCGCAACAGATATTGCAATCGCTCGGCATTCGCAGCTTCACGCCGCAAGTCACCGCCTGTCCCGGTTGCGGACGCACCACCAGCACGCTGTTTCAGGAAATGGCCGAAGACATAGGCAATTACCTGCGCGCGCAAATGCCCGTCTGGCGCGAACAATTCTCCGGCGTCGAGGAAATGAAAGTCGCCGTCATGGGTTGTGTGGTCAACGGCCCCGGCGAATCCAAGCACG
>CAZRXE010000244.1:0-2037 GCA_964603695.1 uncultured Heliomicrobium sp. | reverse complement strand
GTTGCGCCGCGCGATACGTTGGAATGGCGTTTGGCGAAGATTTGGGAAGAAGTGTTGCGCGTGCAGCCGATTGGCGTGGAGGACAATTTCTTCGACCTGGGCGGACATTCCTTGCTGGCTGTCCGTTTGTTCGACCGCATCGCGCAAGCTGTCGGAAAAGAATTGCCGGTGTCTGTGCTGTACGAAGCGCCGACCGTCGAACGGATGGCCGAATTGTTGCGCCGGGACGATTGGACGCCGCCGTGGGACGCGTTGGTTCCGATGCGGACGCAAGGCCGGCGGCCTCCGCTTTTTCTGGCTCCGCCGGGAGCTTCGACCGTGTTGCGATTCAGTCCTCTGGTTCGGCAACTGGACGCGGAGTGGCCTGTTTACGGGCTGGCCTATCGCGGAGTGGCCGGGCAGGCGGAAGCCCACGACCGGTTGGAACAAATGGCGGCTTATCACCTGGAAGAAATGCGTCAGCTGCAACCGCAGGGGCCTTACTTTTTGGCGGGAATTTGTTTCGGTGCGCATTTGATGTTTGAACTGGCGCGACAACTGCGAGCGACGGGCGAAGAAGTGGCGCTGCTGGCAGTGCTGGACGCCGCGCCGCCCGCCAACGGCCCCGACTGGAATTTCGAGTATATGAGCTGGTACATCCCGCGCGAACGTTATCACCGGGTGCGTCGAATTCGCGAAGAATGGCAGCGCGGGCATTTGCTGCGGACGCTGTGGTCTGTCGCGCAATACACCGTCGAGCAAAACTGGCGTTTTTACACCGAGCCGGTTTGGCGGCGTTCGCGACCGGCCTTTCAGGCGCACTCTCGCGCCGAACACTTTTACCGTGCACAGCCCTTTGATGGTCGGCTGGCGCTGTTGCAAAGCGGGGAATTGCAGGCGCGAAAAAATTTCACCGCGCGCTGGCGTTCGCTGGCGGCTGGCGAATTCGAGCATACGGTCATCGCCGGTTCGCATCGTCAAACGTTGTTGCAGGAACCGCACGTTGGCCGTTTGGCTGAAGCCTTATCGGGCACTTTGAACCAAACCGCCGCTCGTCTGGGTTTATGAACTTATTCCGCTTTCTTTGGCGAACTAATCGAACAGGACTGCTGCTGGCTTTACTGACCAGTTTGCTGGCCGGATTAGGCAACGCCTTGCTGGTGACGCTTATCAGCCGCCGTTTGTTGGGAGAAGCGCGATTGTCGGCGTCCGGCGTGGCGGCGTTCAGCGCGGTGCTTCTGACGGTTGCGTTGTTCGACCTCGGCACAAAACGCATCCTAAGCCGCATGACGGCCAAAACCAGTTCGCGGCTGCGCGTGGATTTGGCGGCGCAAATGCTGGACGCGCCGCTGGCTCGGCTGGAACAAATCGGCGCGGCACGTTTGCTGGCCATTTTGACCGAAGATGTTTACCGCTTGTCGCAACTGGTCAACAGTCTGCCTTCGTTGGGAATGGCCGTGGCCACGGGCGTGGCTTGTGTCGCTTATCTGGGTTGGCTTTCGCCTGTGATGCTGACGGCGTTGGCAGTGTTGGCGATTCCGGCGATTGGTGGTTACTGGCTGATTCAGTGCGAAGCCCGCTGTCTGACTCATGACGCCCAGAAAGCTCGCGATGTTTTGTTTCAACACTTCAAGGCAGTCACCGACGGCGCGAAGGAATTGAAGCTGCACGCTCGCCGCCGCCAGGCGTTTTTCACGAAGTTGCTGCAACCCGCCGCCGAAGCCGTCAACCGAATTCGCAATGCCGCGCACGACCGTCATCAAATGGCGCACACCTGGAGCCAATCGGTCTATTTCGTGTTTATTTTGGTGGTGTTTTTGCTGGCCGATTGGCAACGGCTACCGTTGGACGTGCTGACCGGCTACGCGCTGATAATTCTGTATTTGAAAAGCTCCTTGTTGATGGCGATTGGCGCGTTGCCTTTGTGGTCGGACGCCGGCGTCGCCTTGCAACGCATTGAATCTCTGGGCTTCAGTCTGACGCCGGAGCAGGGAAGCGCGCTGACCATTGTTCCGGCGGTTGTTGCGCCGGTGTATATCGAATTGCGGGGCGTGGCTT
>CAZRXE010000243.1:0-1951 GCA_964603695.1 uncultured Heliomicrobium sp. | reverse complement strand
CACGCTGGAAGGCGCGGACGATATGCCCGCACACATCAAAGCCTCGATTCTGGGGCCGTCGCTTTCGATCCCGGTCGGACGCGGACAACTGCGGTTGGGAACTTGGCAAGGAATCTATCTTTGCGAACATCGCAACCACGGCGGCGCACGACGTATCGTGGCCACGCTTTTCGGAACACGCAGATGAAACCAATCTACTTTCTCTCCTTCCTGATGCTGACGGTTTTCAGTGGTTTCGCCGTCAGTGCCCTACAAGACAAAGCGCAACCGCGCGGTTATTCCATCCCGCTGATTGATCTGGCCGCCGAAACACAGCGGCAAATCATCGTGGACAAAGAGCCTGGGCAATACTTGGGACATCCAACCACAGTCTTGCTCGAAGACAAAAAGACCATCATCACCGTTTACCCCAAAGGCCACGGGCGCGGCGCAATCCTGTTAAAACGCAGCACGGACGGCGGCCTGACGTGGTCTGACCGGCTGCCGACGCCGAAAAGCTGGGAGACTTCGCTGGAAACGCCGACCATTCATCGCGTGGTGGACAAACGCGGCAAAAAGCGGCTGATCGTCTTTTCCGGCTTATATCCGATTCGGATGGCGGTTTCGGAAAACGACGGCAACACCTGGAGCGAGTTGAAAGCGATTGGAGATTTCGGCGGCATTGTGGCGATGGGCAGCGTCGAGCGGCTGAAAAACGGCGATTACGTCGCGCTCTTTCATGACGATGGACGCTTTTTCACAAAAGACGGCAAGCGGTCGGAGTTCATGACGCTTTATCAAACCTTTTCGCGCGACGGCGGCTTGACGTGGTCAGCGCCGCAGGAGCTTTTCAAATCCGATCAGATTCATTTGTGCGAACCCGGCGTCGTGCGTTCGCCGAACGGCAAACAACTGGCGATGCTGCTGCGCGAAAACAGGCGCGCGCGGAACTCTTACGTCATGTTTTCCAATGACGAAGCCAAGACTTGGACAGCGCCCAAAGAACTGCCCGGCGCATTGACTGGCGACCGGCACACCGGCAAATACGCTCCTGACGGCAGGCTTTTCCTTTCCTTCCGCGACACCACGCACGAAAGCCGGACCAAAGGAGATTGGGTCGCCTGGGTGGGCCGTTACGAAGACATCTTTCAAGGCCGCGAAGGCCAATACCGCGTGCGGCTGATGGACAATTTCAAAAACAAAAGCGGCTGGGACGCCGATTGCGCTTACCCCGGCGTGGAAGTGCTGCCCGACGGCACTTTCGTTTCGACGACTTACGGCCACTGGATCGAAGGTCAATTGCCGTTCGTTGTCAGCGTCCGCCTGAAGCTGAAAGAACTGGACGCGAAGGTGCGGCATTGACAACCCTAACAAGGCAAGCTGTCCAGGTTGCCTTATTTCGTCTTTCAATCATGCAAGGCAACCTCGGCAGGTTGCCCTACCCGTTCACAGGAGAAACCAACATGACAAAACAGATTGCGCTCCCTGCCACGGTGCTGGCAGCGGCGTTGACGTTTTCTGCCTGCTCAGCGCCGGCGGAAAAACCGGCAGCGGAAACCAAGTCCGCCGCCAACAACGCCGCGCCGACGCCCAACGCCGACAAACCCGAATCCACGCGGTTGCTGAAAATCGTTCGCCACAGCCCTGCCTTCGATAAATTGCTGACCACCAAAGAAGAATTCCCCGGCAACGACATCGTCACGCGCCTTTCGCTCGGCCACAAATGGACTGAAGGCCCGGTCTGGAATCGCAAGGAAAACTATCTGCTCTTTTCCGACATTCCCAACAACGCCATCTACAAATGGCAGGAAGGCAAAGACGCCGCCATCTTTCTGCAACCCGCCGGTTATAACGGCAAAGAACCTTTCACCGGCAAAGAACCCGGCACGAATGGATTAACCTACAACTCCGAAGGCAAGCTGGTGACGAACGCCGGTCACGTGCTGCTGCCCGAGATCACCGTGCCGCCGGA
>CAZRXE010000242.1:0-11886 GCA_964603695.1 uncultured Heliomicrobium sp. | reverse complement strand
TCTTCATCGCGTAGCGATGGTTGAGCTTAGGCCGGTGTTTCAACGCCGGTATCGAAAGCGCGTGGGTTTCGATACCGGCGTTGAAACGCCGGCCTAAGCTCAACCATCGCTACGCGATGAAGAGTGCGCCTGACGGCGCAGTTGGGGCTGGCGCTAACGCGCCTGCGCTTCGCGCACCGCCCCAGGAACAGAGGTCAGGAAGAAGGGGGACGCAACACCACCAAACGAAAACCGGAACTGACGTAACGGTACGCCGGATGAAAGTCGTTACGATAGACGGCGCGCGCGCTCAAATGATCGTAGAACCACGAGCCGCCACGCAGGACGCGGCTAACATTCCCAGCACGCAAATCTTCCTCGCGCGGGTCAATCGCCGGATTGTCGTAATTGCTCAAGCACCATTCCCAAACATTTCCGCTCATCTCTTCCACGCCGTCCGGTGATGCGCCATTCGGGAAAATGCCGACGGCGCTGGTCTGCCCGATGATGCGCGCAGTGTTGCCTTTCTCCAGGTCGTAATCGTTGCCGTAGGGATAGACCAAGCCATTTTTGCCGCGTGCTGCGCGTTCCCATTCAAACTCGGTCGGCAAGCGCACCGCCCATTCCGCCACCTTGTCCAGATCGTAAGTAGTTCCTTCTCGCCACGACCACCAGCGGCAAAACGCCATCGCCTGAATCCAACTGACGTTGTCGCGCGGATGGTTGGCGAATTTGAAATAAGGTTCTTCAATGCGGCGGTCGTCTTCATTGTCCGTCAAACCGTCAAACCAACGCGGATCGGCAGCGCCTTCGGGATCGTCCAAAAAGGTTTGAAACTGCGCCTGCGTGATGGGGAAACGGCTGATGGAAAAGGCGGGCAGCGTCAGTGTTTGTGGTTTGTTGTCGTCTTCGTCTTTATGGCCGTACTTGAATTTGCCGCCGGGAATCTTTTTCCACTCGATGGCGGAAAGCGTCATGACTTCGGGGCGATTGTCCCAGCCGGTCAGGCCCAGCGCGCGTCCGATGGCCGCGCGGGCCGGCACGGGTTCGTTGCGAAAATCGGTCAGGCGTTCCAGCCACGCTGAGCGCAAGCGTTCGCGGGCGGCGTTGGCCAGGGTGTGCCCGACGCCGCTGCGTTCAAGGCATTGGGCGGCGACTTCAGGATTGGCGTCGGCAATCCATTCGACGGCGCGGGTGCAATCGTTGTTGTACAGTCCGGCGAACAGCACGGCGGCCACTTCCCAATTGGTTCGCTGCCACCATTTGTCGGGTGACCAGATTTGAGAAGCCTTCCAATTCTCGTCCTCGAGCTTGATCTGCATGAATCTTGCGGCGAAGTATTCCTGCAGTAGTTGGTGGGTGAAGCGAACGGCATCATCCGTGTTCAACAATCCGGCGTTGGCTGCCAACGACAGCAGCCGTTGCGCGTTGTCGCCCAGCAAGGCGAGGACTTCGCGTTTGGGCAGGACGGTCAACGCGCCGCCCGCGTTTTCATCGTCACTTTCTTCGTCTTCTTTGGGAGCGCGTCGGCTTTGCATTTCAAACGCGATTTCGGCCAGCGCGTCCGTCAGCGGCTTCATTTCGGTGGGCAGAATGCGTTTGCCTTCCAGTTCGCGGTTGAGCCGGATTTGCACGAAACTGTGGAACAGATTGCCTCGGTTTGGCGGCAGGCCGCCTCCGCTGGCATAGACGCCAGCCAGCATGGTCAACATAAACGGATTGCCGGCCAGCGTCAGCATCCCGGCATGATCGTCACGCCGCTTGACCCAGTTTTCCCAGTGCGAATTGTCTTCGTCCCACCAGCCCCAGCGAAATTCGCCGGGCAATTGCGTGTTCAGCCAAAATACCCGTTCGGCGTCCAGCAAGCGGCCATCAAATTTTTCCAGAAATTGTCGTTGCAGTTCCTCTGCGTCCGCCCCGGCCAGTTTCCACAGCAGGTCTTTGCCACGGGCGGCAGAGTCCAGATATTTGCCCGCGAATTCGCGTATGCGCAGCGGATCGAGCGGGCTGAGGCTGATGCAATTGAAACCGAGTTCGCGCGGGTAATCTTCCTTGCGGCAAGAGACCACGGCCAACAGTTCCGGGTTTTCTTCGACGAATTGGCGCACCTGTTCGTGTTTGTTTCGCCATTGGTCGCGCGGCAATTCGTTCAAGCCGTCCAACAACAACGCCGCCCGCCCGTTGCTGAGCAAGTCGTGAAGATACGCGCCCAAGCCTTTTAACCGTGCGGCGATGAAATCCGGTAAGGACTGTTCCGCCCGCGTCCATTCGCGCAACGCTACCAACAAGGGAATCGGCGCTTGCGGATCGTGACGGGCGATTTCGCCCATTTCCAGCACCAGTTTCCAAATGGCAGTGGTTTTGCCTCCGCCCGGATCGCCCAGCAATGCCGCCCGCCGCACTTCGCGAATGGCGTCCACGGCGTCATCAAACACGCGCCGTTTCGGCAGCCAGTTGCCATCTTTGTCCAGCGGCAACAATTCGACCTTGTGTCCCCAATCGGAATAAAAACGAAATTGTTCTTCCGACCGGCTGTCCAGACCGACGTAACGTTCGCGCAGAAAATCCGCTTTCAGGCTGTTCAGATAAACGAGTTCCTGCCGGCGTTGGAGTGAAACGGTTTGATCGGACTCCTGCTCAAGGTGGGAAGTGGTCGCCAATTCATCGAGCAGCCGAATCAGCTCATCAATTTCCGCTTGCCCTTCCAGTCCGACCTGTTCGCGCAAGGTTCGCAACAACCTTGCCAGCGCGTGTTCGCCGGATGGCAGAAAGCCGTAATCAAGCAGCCTGGCAATGCAATTGGTGGCGAACTCGTGGGCCGAGCCTTGATAGTCGAATTGATCGCGCAAGGACTCAGCAATAAACGCGGATTGGACGAGCGCCCGGCGTTCGGCGTCCGTGTCCACTGCCGGCGATAGAATTCGCCGCGCGCGGTTCAGCAATTCCTGGGAGAGTGCTTGTGTCATAAGCGTCAGGTGCAAGGATTGGTACGGCATCGAGCGCGTCAGCAAACGGTTAGCCGGCTGAGATAGCCGCTTGCTGATGCGCGCGATACCGTATCCGCTATTTGACTTTGCCCGGCCCCCACAGCGCGCGCCCAGGTTTTGTGCCGGTGTGTTCACCGTCTTTCAACACATGTTGGCCGTTGACGAAAACGTGTTGCATGCCGACTGAGTATTGATGCGGTTTCTCGAAAGTCGCGCGGTCGGCAATTGTCTTCGGATCGAAGATGACCACGTCGGCGAAGTAATCCGTTTTCAGCAAGCCGCGATGATCCAATCCCAGATTGGTTGCGGGCAGGTAGGCCAATCGCCGTATGGCTTCTTCCAGAGGAATCACTTTTTCATCGCGGACGTATTTGCCCAACAGCCGCGCGAAATTGCCGTAAGCGCGCGGATGTGTCGAAGAGTTCAGAAACACGCCTTCCGCCGCCATCGAAGCCGCGTCCGAACCGAAAGACACCCAGGGCAGTTTCAACTGCTTTTTGACGTTTTCTTCCGACATCATGAAATAGACCGTATCCACGCGGGAGCGGTCTTCAACGATCAAATCCATAATGGTTTCAATCGGGTCTTTGCCGCGCAGCTTGGCGACTTCAGCCAGCGATTTGCCGATGTATTGCCGCAAGGCCGGATTGCGAAAACCAACCAGCAGAATGCGTTCCGGCGAACCGGCCAGCAGATACATGTTTTCCCAACTGTTGGTCGGCGTGCGGACTTCGGCGGCGATTTTTTGGCGGGTTGCGGGGTCTTGCAATCGTTTGAACAGGGCTTCGTAGCCGCCATCGAGCGTCCAGGGCGGCAGAGTCGAATTCAGGCCGGTTGAGCCGGCGGTGTAGGTGTACATATCCGCCGTGACTTTCAGCCCTTGTTTGCGCGCGCGCTCGACCATCTTGATGACTTGATCCATCTTCGGCCAGTTGGCTTCGCCCGAAGCTTTGAGGTGGTAGATTTCGGCGGGAATCTTGGCTTCGCGGGCAATGCGGAGCAGTTCTTCGACGGCTTCGATCAATTGATTGCCTTCGCTGCGCATGTGCGAGATGTATTTGCCTTTGTATTGCGAGGCGACTTTGCACATTTCAATCAGCTCTTCGGTGGTGGCGTAAAACGCCGGGGCGTAAATCAGCGATGAACCGATGCCCAGCGCACCGGCTTCCATTTCCTGTTTGACCAGTTGGCGCATTTGGGCAAGCTGTTCGGGCGTGGCCTTTTTATCTTCCAGCCCGATGACGTATTCGCGGATGGTCGTTGCGCCGATGTAAGACGCGATGTTTTGCGAGATGCCTTTCTTTTCGGCGAAGCTCAGGTATTCGGCCAGCGTCGTCCAGCCGGTGATGTTGCGCCGCTGTTTCATTTCCTCGGTCAGCGGCCCCATCGAACTGCCTTCGCCGAAGATTTGCGTGGTCACGCCCTGTCGCAATTCGCCGAGCGAACGCCCATCGGTCAGGATGGAGTTGTAGGAATGCGAAAGCATGTTGACGAAGCCGGGCGCAACGGCCAGTCCCGCCGCATCCACCACGGTTTTCGCTTTCGCGTTTTTGAAGTCGCCGACGGCAACGATCTTGTCGCCGCGAATCAACACGTCGGCGCGGCGCGGTTTGCCGCCCGTACCGTCATACACCGTGCCGTTTTTAATCAGCACATCGAACTCGCCGCCCGACTGCGCCGCCGCGCCGCCAAGCAGGATCAAAACAAAATTCAACGCAATGAGGAGCTTTCGCATGATGTTTCTCCCGTCGGAAAAAGTGGTGATTGGATTGTGGAATTGCTTCGCCGGCAAAGGGCGCGGGCGATGATAGCCGTCCGTCGAAAGGTTTCCAACGAGATTTGAGTCGCGCGCGGAGCTTCGGCTATGATGCGGCGCAAATTGGTTAAACCAAGTCGAATTACTCAAACAGGAGCACATCGTGACAGAGGAATTGTTTTTGCCGCCGGATCGTTACTTCGATCCAGACCCGAAGCAGAAAGAGATCGCACTGCATTTGTATAGCCAGGTCGCCGACAAACCGCTGATTTGCCCGCACGGCCACGTAGACCCGCGCATGTTCGCCGACCCGGATTACGAGTTCGGTTCGCCGACCGAGTTGCTGTTGATTCCCGACCACTACATTTTCCGCATGCTCTATTCGCAAGGCATCGCGCTGGAAAGTCTGGGCGTGCCGCGTACCAATGCGTCCGGTGCCGGCGGCGAGGTGGAAACGGATCACCGCAAAATCTGGCAGCGGTTTGCCGAACACTTTTATCTGTTTCGCGGCACGCCGACAGGCATGTGGCTGACGCACGAATTGCACGATGTTTTCGGCGTAACGGACAAACTCAACGGCGCGAACGCGCAAAAGATATACGATCAAATCGCCGATTGTTTGACCAAGCCGGAGTTTCGCCCGCGCCGATTGTTCGAGCGGTTCAACATCGAAGTGCTGGCCACGACGGACGCCGCCGCAGACACGCTGGAATATCATCGAGCGATTCGCGAATCCGGCTGGACTGGGCGCGTGGTTCCGACCTTTCGCCCGGACGGCGTGGTGAACATTGATCGCCCGGATTGGCGCGAGAATATTGCTGCGCTCGGCCAAACCTGCGGCTTTGAAATTTCGAGTTACGGCAAATTGATCGAGGCACTGGAAGGCCGGCGCGCTTATTTCAAAACGATGGGCGCAACCGCCACCGATCACGCCGCGCTGACGCCTTTCACCTGCCGTTTGAGCGACGCGGAAGCCGACGCCATTTTCCAGCGCGCGTTGAAGGGAACTGCGAGCGAAGAAGATGCCGCGCGCTTCACCGGCCATTTGCTGATTGAAAACGCGCGGATGAGTACCGAAGACGGTTTGGTGATGCAGTTCCATCCCGGTTCGTTCCGCAATTACAACCCGACTGTTTTCGACCGTTTCGGCTATGACAAAGGCTGCGACATTCCAGTGCAGGCGGATTTTACGCGCGGGCTGAAACCCTTGCTGGACGGCTTCGGCAACGATTCGCGGCTGACGTTGATTCTGTTCACGCTGGATGAGACGACTTATTCGCGCGAGCTTGCGCCGCTGGCCGGGCATTTTCCGGCTTTGCGTTTGGGGCCGCCGTGGTGGTTCCAGTACAGTTTGAACGGTATGCGCCGCTTCCGCGATCAAGCGATGGAAACTGCGGGGCTTTACAACACAGTCGGTTTCAACGACGACACGCGGGCATTTCCTTCGATTCCGGCGCGGCACGATCTGGCGCGGCGCGTGGACGCCAATTGGATTGCCGGATTGGTTGTGCGCGGCATTGTGGATTTGGCCGACGCCGAAGAGATGATTCACGACGCGGCTTACAGGCTGGCGCGGCGCGCCTATAAGTTTGATTGAAGTTCGGATTTTCGCGGAAAACAAAAAGCGTGCGACTTGGAAACAACCAAGTCACACGCTTTTTGTCGTTACGGATGAGCGATGATTAGAAAGAGTAACGCAGCGCAAACTGCATCACGCGACCCGGACGCGGTTCGCCGACAGGCGTTTGCGAGCCGGAGAAACGACCGAAGTTGGCCGACGGGGCGTTGGCGTTGAACGGATCCGGTTGCAGCGACAAACCGGCGATTACGCCGAACGGTTGCGTGTTGGTGACGTTGAAGACTTCCCAGCGGAACTGCAACTGATGACCTTCGGCATAAGGCATTTTGAAGCTCTTGCTCAGCCCGGCATCCAACACGAAGTAACGCGGCAGCCGGATGGTGGAAAGGTTGCGGTCGCCGACTTCGCCTGCGCGGGCGTTGCGGAAGGATTGGTAAGCCTGAAGCGGATTGGCAAAAAGATTCGGACGCCCGTCCACGTTTGCCGTCGGGCTGGATTTAATGTCGCGCACGCGCACACCGTCGCTCTGGGTTTGCCAGTTGGTCGCCCATTGAATATCGCGCGGCGTGCCTACCGGCGCGCCCGAATTGATGCGCGTGATGCCGGTCAATTGCCAGCCGCCAATCAGTCCGTCCACCAGCGAATTGCTACCACTGAAGAATTTACGACCTTTGCCGAAAGGAAGCGCCAGCAACCAGTTGGCGTTGATAACGTGCCGCACGTCGAAGTTCGACACCGAATATTCCAGGTCCGGATTGATCGGATTGCGGATCACTGTACTCAGCACGCGCTGCGTTTCCAGGTTGGAAGCGTTGTCCATGGCCTTCGCCACCGTGTAGTTGAAATCCATCAGGAAGTTCGCGCCGAAGCGTTGCCGCAAGGTGAAAAAGCCGCCGTGATAGTTCGACCTTCCCACCGACGACAGCGTTTGCAGCGCGGCATACTGCGGATGGAAAAAGGCGTTCGGGAAAATGCCTTCATCGTCAATCGTGAACTGAATGTCCGTGAAGTCAGTGTTGTTGCGTCCGCCGACGGCCGTTTTGGCGTGCAAGCGGTAAGCGGCTTGCGACGCGGTCAATTGCGTGGGCGTGCCGTTCACGTTGTAGGTTCCGGCCAGTCCAGGGAAAAAGTTCTGGAAGAAGGGCAGGTTCTGCACCGAGGTGATAGGCGTATTGGCGTTGCGCAGTTCGTTCAAAATGCGCGCCGCCGTGTACCAATCCTGTCCCGATTGCGGATCGCGCAGGTTGTTCAGGTGCATCACGTCGCGGGTCAGCAGCAGATTGCGCGCAGCGCGTCCGACGTAACCAACCTCGAACGAAAAGCCTTTGGGCAATTCGCGCGCGATGGAAAAGTTCCAGGTGTATTGCACGGGCGAAATGATGGATTGGTCAATGCCCGCGATGATGCGGTCAGTTTCATCCGCCGGGAAGGCCAGCGGGAAAGTCAGCGCGCCCGGCGCGTTGATGCGCGGAAACTGGCGCACGTTCGGATTAAGCGACACCAGCGGTCCCGGATTGTTGGTGATGTTGGTCGAATTCGCGCCATTGGTCGTGGTCGAGGAAAAACCGAAAGAGTTTTCCGATTCGGCGGCCACGGCCAACTGGCTGCCCACGCGGTCATACAGCATGCGGAACCCGCCGCGAATCACAGATTGTCCGCCGCGTCCGAACACGCGCCCGAACAAACCGTTGCCGAAATTCGGCGACCAGGCGACGGACACATTCGGCGCGAAGTTGTTTTTGTCCAGGTTGTAAAAATCCGGGCCGTCATTGGCCTTGCCGCCCAACTGGAAGCTGATCGGGTCGTTCAAGGGGCGGCCTGCGTTGGCGCTGGCAATGCGGCGTTCCAGAAATTCGCCCAGCACAACATTCGGCACAAGCTGGAAGCCGTTGGCTTCGTAAACCGGCGTGTTCAGGCCGTAGCGCAAACCGTATGTCAAGGTCAGGTTCGGGCGAATCTTCCAAACGTCCTGGGCGTAAAGGTCATACTCTTCGGTGGCGAAGGTGCGTTGGGCAGGCGTGCCGACGGGCAAGGCTTTGCCGGATTTATCGAAAACGGAGTTGATGCTGTACTGGCTGAAACGTCCCAGCACCGCCGCAACGGCGCGCCCGTAATCGAAATTGAAGCTGGAATTGACCGAGCCGGCGATTTCCGGCGGAGATAACAGCGAAGCGCCGCCGCCCTGATAAAACTGGAAGTTGACCAGCGCCGAATCATAGGAATTGGCGAAGGAATTGATGTTGTTGCGAATGATGCGAACGTTCGCGCCGAACTGCGCAGTGTGCGTGCCTTTCACCCACGAAACGTCATCGGTGAAGTTCCAGGTCGGGTTGGTGCGGCTTTGCGTGCGCGTGTTCAGCAGCGGTTGAAAAACGTCGCGAAACTGAATGGCCGTTCCGGCGTTGTCGCCCTGCGCCGAAAGCGCCGCGCGCGTCAGCCCTACGCGGGCGTTGTTGACGATGCTGTTGGTAAGCGTCCAGGTATGACCTGCCGCGAAACCTTTCGGATGCACCCAGAAATCCGTCGAAGGTGTGCCGGGGAAGTTCGGCGCGCCGCCGAACAAATCTTCCTGATAGTTGCCCCGGAAGAAAACCGTCTGCTTGCCGCTGATGGTGTAATCGAGCCGCACGATGTTCGCGTTCAGACTGGTTGAAATCGGCGCATTGAACCGGAAACCGGCGCGGTTCAATCCGTCGCCGATACTGGAGTCGTTGGGCAGCGGCGCTGTTTTCAGAATGTCCAGCGCCGTCGGGTTGACGCCGCCCAGAGCCGGATAAATTCGCGCGATGTCCGCCGGAGTCAGCGTGCTGGTTCCGCCGGAAGCGTTGGTGTAACGCACAATACCGTTGCGCAGCGTTTCGGTCGGCACATTGCGCAGCACGGACTGTTCGGCGGCGTCGCGGCGACCTTCGTAACTGTAAAAGAAATAAAAGCGGTCTTTGATGATCGGCCCGCCCAACGACCCGCCGAAAACATTGCGAATCAGTTTGGGGCGCGGGTTTCGTTCATCGCCCACTTTCGACCGTCCGGCGACGACTGCCGCGTCAGTGGCGACAAAACGTCCGTTGGCGTTATTGAACCAATCGTTGGCGCTGGTGACTGTGTTGCGATGGAATTCGTAAAGCGAACCGTGAAAATCGTTGGTTCCCGATTTCGTCACCAACGAAACCTGCGCGCCGGAAGAGCGTCCTTGCGATGCGTTCGGATTGGAAGTGGTGACGCGGAATTCCTGCACTGCGTCCGGGTTGGTACGCAACACAGCAGCCAGCGCGTTGCCCTGCGCCACGCCGACACCCGGATTAAATGCGCCGTTGCCGCCCGGAGCGACCACGTCCAGACCGGTTTGCTGTTCGTTGGCGTCCACGCCGTCAATGGTGATGTTGGCTTGATCGCGGCGTCCACCTGTGACTTCGCCCTGGCGCGTAACGCCCGCTTGCAGCGAAAGCAGACCGACGATGTTGCGCGCGTTGAGCGGCAATTCGACCACGCGGCGATTTTCAAAAGCATTGCCCAAACTGGCGTCCGTCGAATTGATAGGCGATTCGTTGGCCGCCGTCACGGTCACGGATTCGGTGACGTTGCCGACTTGCAGTTGCACGCTCACTTCGCGCGGCGTATCCACCAGCGCGGCCACGTTGTCAACGCTCAGTTTCTTGAAGCCGCCGGCTTCCACTTCGACTTGATAAGTTCCCGGCGGAACCGCGCTGAACACATAACCGCCGTCGGCATTCGTGGTTTGCGT
Source organism: uncultured Heliomicrobium sp. (assembly GCA_964603695.1). Taxonomy (GTDB): domain Bacteria; phylum Acidobacteriota; class Blastocatellia; order RBC074; family RBC074; genus RBC074. The sequence continues at coordinate 1,843 of CAZRXE010000242.1, read as the reverse complement.
GCGACTCAAATTCTTTTCGGCGCTGGTCAGCTTGACCGTCGCTCCGGCAATCGGCTGCCCTTGCTGGTCAGTGACGTTGCCGCGCACGATGGTGGTGCCTGTTTGCGCCAATGCGCTCAGCGCAAGCAGCGCCGGCAGGCAGACAAGGGCGACGAATTTTGCAGCGGTGTTGATGAATCCAAAGCGTTTCGGCAAATTCATAAATCCTCCTGTGATCGGTTAAAGAAGTTGGAAGCGCCTCTCCCGGAAGAGGCGCTTGGCGATTATGTGTTCGTTACGGTTTGTTACGGTTTCCAAAGTCCTGACAGCGGACTTGGGATGAAAACGGCGCAACCGCCATACCAGCCGTCACAAATCGCACGATTCCTGACAGGCAGTTGGGAAAAGCCGGATTTAACAACTGCATAGGCCGGTTTTCTTCCAGGAGTTTGAAAAATCGCATTTACCCGGTTTGTCCGGTCGAAGACGATTCGATGAATTTGTAGATGGTTTCAATGGCCGGGAGGTGATTTGGTGTCTTCTGCCGGCGATTCGGGAAATGCATAGGACGCGGCTACGAAAAAACGAATGACAGTTCAAAATCTCGTATGGCCGCGCTGCGATGCGCCGCTGTTTTACTAATCAAGCAAGGCTGCACGATGAATCGGCGGCGACTTTCCTGCTATTAAAAACTTAGGGCAAGGGCGAAGACCCGACATCGGACGGAAACATGAATTACACGGAAGCGATCCAATATTTGCTCAGCCTCGGCAATGAAGTGCTGGCGATGAAGCTCGGCCTGGAAACCGTTCGCAAATTGGCGGAACGGCTGGGCAATCCGCAGCGGAAGTTTCCCGCCGTTCACATCGCCGGAACCAACGGCAAAGGTTCGACGGCGGCGATGACGGCGAGCATTGCGCAAGCAGCGGGTTTACGAACCGGGCTTTACACTTCGCCACACCTGGTCAGCATCACCGAGCGCATTCGCGTCAATTTCAAACCGATCACGCCAACAAACTTCGCGCGGCTCGCAACTGAAGTTCGCGCGGCTGGCGAAGCGTTGGTGGCAGAGGGCACGCTGCCCGCGCCGCCGACTTTCTTTGAACAAGTGACGATGATCGGCTTTTTGTATTTCTCCGAACGGCAGGTGGATTTAGCAGTGCTGGAAGTGGGTTTGGGCGGGCGGCTGGACGCAACGAACATTTGCGAGCCGGTGGTCACGGCGATTACGCCGCTCGGCCTGGATCATCAGCAATACCTGGGCGACACGTTGGCGGCAATTGCGGGCGAAAAGGCAGGCATCATCAAACCGAACGTGCCGGTCGTCGTCGCTCCGCAGGAAGACGAGGCAATGGCCGTCATCAAAGCGCGCGCCGCCGAATTATTCGCGCCGCTTGTTTCCGTCGGCGAATCCGTGCGGCTGTTGGATTGCAGACCTTACAAAGCAGACCCGGCGCACGATTCGCGTTTTCGTCTTGCGGCTGCCGGGCGATATGAGTTTTTGGCCGCCACGGTTTCGGGCAATCGCTTGTCGGTGGTTTTGAATCTGCGCGGGCGGCATCAAATCACCAACGCGCTGACCGCAGTTGGAATTGCAGAGATGTTGCGGCAGAAAGGTTTCGGCATAACGAAAGAAGAAATCGCTTGCGGCATTCAACGCGCGCGCTGGGCGGGACGTTTGCAGATGATCGAAATTTCAAAAGACCTGCCAATGGTCTTGCTCGACGGCGCGCACAACCCGGCGGGCGCGCAAACGCTGCGAGACTTTTTGGAAGAGCATTGCCGCGAAGTTCCAATCACGCTGATTTTCGGCGCAATGAATGACAAAGCAGCGACTGAGATGGCGGAGTTGCTGTTTCCGGCG
>CAZRXE010000241.1:0-4505 GCA_964603695.1 uncultured Heliomicrobium sp. | reverse complement strand
GCTAGATGCTCGGCAGCCGCTCCACAGTGTGGACACTGCCCGGTAAGGGTTTTTGTTTGGATCATGGTAACCCAAACTTTCCCCTTACCGCTCGATAATTTCAAAGATCAGCTCGGGAGTACCCTTGTTTTCTCCGCTGGCTTTTTAGGTTGGCTGTTTTTTTGTTGTGCCTTTGATTGTCTTCTGTGCGTCTGTGCATAACCGCTGAAAAACGAGCCGTAGCACAAGCAAACCACAATGACAAAGAGTATCGTGCGTTTCATTGGTGAACTCCTTTTTATCATGTGCTGATTGGTTAATAGGTTTGCTAGCCTCACGAAGGCCTAACATGAATTCTGCGGCGCACACAGTGTCTACTAATAGACACCAGTGTCTATTAGTAGACACTAGCGTCTAGTATTAGATACCTGCCTCGTCCGCATATCGGTTATCGGTTGGTGTCTACTATTAGACACATCGTGATTTTGAATTCGGTCTTTGAGACCAAGCGCGATTGCCTGGTCAGCCAAGATTTCCCACACTTGCAATTGGCGATTCCATTTTCCGCCTGCTTGTTTGATTTGGCGCTGGACGGCGACCTCGTTGATACCGACACGAAGACCGACGATGACGGGTTCAACAGCGGCAGGGGGCGTCCAAGCAGATTCCTCGACGATGATTTCGACGGTCGTCATCCGCTTGCGCTGCTGTTCGTCGTAACGATAGCGGACGCAAATCAGTTTTTCGCCGTAATGGTCGAGAAATTTTTTGGTGCCCTTTTGGCCTGGAACCAGCGTTCGCCGAGCTTGCATGGCGTTTCTCCCTTTGGTGAACCTTGAGAAAACTTGCGAGCCGATTGTGTGATTGCTTGAGCGTGAGACGGCGCGGAGTATAATCGCGCGCCGCAGGCAGCGCAAATCTTTTACAGTAGTCTTCACCTGTTCTCAAATATTCTTTGTCACGAAGGGGGAATTTCAATGAGCCAACAGCCGATCAATCCGCAATCCGGTTCGCCATCGGGCAAACCGAAACTACTCGATCAAATGCGCACGACCATTCGCCTGCGCGGATTGAGCTACAGCACCGAGAAAACCTACACCGAATGGGCCAAACGTTACATTCTGTTTCATAACAAACGCCACCCGCGCGAGATGGGAGCGGCGGAGATTCGGGATTTTCTCGCTGCTCTGGTCAATGAGCGCAATGTTGCGCCTTCGACGCAGAATCAGGCACTACACGCGATTCTGTTTCTTTACCGCGAGGTGTTGCAGATAGAGTTACCGATGGTCGGCGACCTGCAACCGGCAAAGAAGCCTGCCCGATTGCCGGAAGTCTTCACGCGCGACGAGGTACAAGCGATTTTGGCGCAAATGGAAGGTAAGAAGCTATTGATGGCGAGCTTGTTATACGGCACGGGAATGCGGTTGATCGAGTTACTGCGGCTGCGCGTGAAGGACATTGATTTCCAGCAAAATCAGATTACCGTCCGCGAAGGCAAAGGAAATAAAGACCGTGTGAAGATGCTGCCGCTGGCTTTGAAAGAGACGTTGCGCGAGCTTCTGCTAACAGTGAAAGACGCGCATGAGGCGGACTTACGCGAAGGGTTCGGTCACGTCGAGTTACCTTTTGCGCTCGACAAGAAATACCCGCAGGCAGAACGGGAATGGAAATGGCAGTATGTTTTTGTTGCGCCGAAACGTTCGGTTTGTCCGCGCACGAAGATCGAACGACGGCATCATCTTGATCCATCCGTCCTGCAAAAAGCCGTCAAGGAAGCTATGCGCAAAGCCAAGATCGCCAAACACGGCAGTTGCCACACCTTTCGCCATAGTTTTGCCACGCATCTACTCGAATCCGGTTACGACATCCGCACTGTGCAGGAGTTACTCGGCCACGAAGACGTCAGCACGACAATGATTTACACGCACGTGTTGAATCGCGGGGGGTTGGGCGTGCGCAGTCCTTTGGATAGGGTTTGATGCCGGTATAGACATAAGATTCCGTTTCATAACAAACGCCATCCCGGCGAAATGGTTTTTTATTTTCCATATTTCATTTGCTATTTGTTATTTGTCATTCAGGGAACGGCGCGCAGCCAATCAGCAATCGGAGAGAAGCAAGATGAAAAGCGAACCAACTGCCAAAACTTCTCAGACCAAAGCCGATGAACTTGAAGACCGCCTGATAGATTTCGCCGTCCGAATCATCAAACTTTCAGCGAGCTTGCCTATAACACCGGCGGGCAAACATATTGCCGGACAAATTCTGCGCTCAGGAACATCTCCCGCGCCGAATTATGGCGAAGCAAGAGGCGCGGAAAGCCACGCCGACTTTGTCCATAAGTTCGGCATCGTGCTGAAGGAACTGAACGAAACATCCATCTGGCTTCGTATGATTCACCGCAGCGGGCTGCTTAAACAGGAGGTACTGGAAAACCTTATCGAAGAAAATGGCGAGCTTTGCCGAATCTTTATCTCATCACTCAAAACCGCACGCGCCAACAGAAGATGATTTTCCATATTCCATATCACATTTGTTATTTGTCAGTTTCGGACTTCCGCCAATAACAAATGAAAAATCTACTATGGAATATGGAAAATAGACGCTCCTGCTATTGGATCGGGTGTACGACCGATCTTTTCCGTTGCACAAGGCAAATTTTCACCGCACGGTCTGAACTTCAAGCTGCACGTTCTATTTTTCACCGTGTAGGAATCAATCTCAGCGTTGCGCAACAGAGCCGGCGCATTGTTTGAATCATCCGTTGCATTGCACAAGTGATCTTTGCCGCCGTCTGGATAGACTTTCGCAATGTTTGAAGTCACCGGCGCGCAGCGCAAAGCCGTTCAATCAGCTTTCATCCAATCTGAGCAGCGTTTGGAGCAACACATTCGCGCCGTTGCCGATGTCCAACGGCAAGGAAAATTCATGTGGGCTGTGGCTGATGCCTTCGCGGCTGGGGATGAAGATCATGCCGACGGGCGCAATCGGCGCGATTTCCTGCGCATCGTGTCCGGCGCCGCTCGGCATCAGTTTGGTCGTCAAATTGAGTCGTTTGGCCGTTTCGTCAATCAAACCGCGCAGGCGAACATCGGTCAGTGCGGGAACAATGGCGTTGGTTTCCTTGAACGTGAATTTCGTGCCGGTGGCTTTTTCGATTTGCGCGACTTCGGCTTGAATCTTTTGAAAGAGGGTTTGAATTTTGGCCGCGTCCAGGTCGCGCAGTTCCAGCGTGGTGGAGACTTTGCCGGGGATGACGTTGTATGCGCCGGGCTGGGCTTGGATTTTGCCGACCGTGCCGACTTGCCGACCGGGAATGCCGGTGACGACGCGGTTGACGGCTTCGATGTATTTGGCGGCGGACAGCAGCGCATCGTGGCGCTGATTCATCGGCGTTGTTCCGGCGTGATTGGCGAAACCTTCCACGGTGACTTCCCATTGATGGATGCCGACGATGCCTTCGACCACGCCGATGTTGATTTTCTCGGCTTCCAGAATCCCGCCTTGTTCGATGTGCAATTCCAGGTAGGCCGCGATCTCGCCGCGTTTGCGCAACGGCTGGCCAAGTTTGTCCGGGTTGCCGCCAATGAATTTGATGCCTTCGCCGACGGTTTTGCCGCTGTTGGTCGTCAGTCCGAGTTGTTTATCGGTCAGGCCGTGCGCCATTGCGTGGCTGCCGTACGTGCCGCCTTCTTCGTTGGCGAAGATGATGACTTCCAGCGGGTGGCGGAGCGTCACATTGTTTTCGGCCAGCGTTTGGGCGACTTCGATTGCGCCCATTGAACCGACTTGTCCGTCGTAACTGCCGCCTTGCGGGACGGAATCAACATGCGAACCGATGGTCAGCACGGGCAGGTTCGATTGGCTGCCGGCGCGGCGGCCAATCAAGTTGCCTGCCGCGTCAATGCCGGTTTCGAGCTTGGCTTCGCGCATCAATTTCAACGTGAATTCGCGGCCTTGCCGGTCGGCTTCGGTGTAGGCGACGCGATGCGTGCCGCCTTCCGGCGTTTTGCCGATGGCGGCAAGTTCCGCCAAATGTTGATTCAACCGCTGACCATTTACGCGTAGCTTGGAAGCGGTTTGAAACTTCGGCAGCGCAGCGCCGGCGGCTGCGCCCAACAGATTCAGATTAAAACTCCGACGGTTCATTGTTTTCCTCGTCAAGTTCGAGAGTAGTTGGATCAAGCGTAGACAGGATTCACAGGATTTTTTTCAGGATTTACAGGAAAGGCGGGAATGCCGATGCGATCTAGCTTTCAAGAAAAAGAAATGTCGCGACAACGGTAGCGCAACCTCGCCAAGGTTGCGCTGCTTGTATGCCGAACCCTTCGTTGCCAACAAGTCTTCACTCCACACCGACGCAACCTTGGCGAGGTTGCGCTACCGTTCTTTTTCTTGAAGTTCATACCTACAAAAAAGTTCTGCCTGATCCTGTCCATCCTGAGAAAAATCCTGTCTACTGCCGATCAATGTTTGAAATGGCGCATTCCGGCAAAGACCATTGCGATGCCGTGTTCGTTGGCGGC
>CAZRXE010000240.1:0-4142 GCA_964603695.1 uncultured Heliomicrobium sp. | reverse complement strand
CCGTACTGCCGTTCCAGCCGCGATAATGATTGATGAGCGCCGGATGATCCCATTGCACGCCGGTGTCCTGCCCGCCGATGACAATGCCTTGTCCGGTGAATCCTTGCGACCAGACTTCCGGCGCGCGGATGTAGGAAACACCGAGTTCGATGGCTTCCGGCGCGGCGGTGACGGCATTGATCGCCGCCTGCATTTCTTCGTCAGTGATTTTAACGGGTTCGATGTTGCGGATGCGCGGATTGCCTTCGATGCGGGCGACATCGGCGCGGGCGGCGATTTCCATCAGCGCGTCGCGTCCGGCTTTCACCCAGACAGCGTTGACGATGTAAAACGACCGGTGTTCGATGTCGCGCGCGCGCAGCCATTCCAGCAGCGAAGCCTGCGACTGCTGGGCTTTCGTCATCAGCGCGTCGCGTACGTAATGGCCTTTCTCGCGCTTGGCCGGCAATTCTTTCGCACCGCTCAGATCGGCTTTGTCGGCCAGAATGACCAAAAACTCAGCCTGACGGCCTTCGGCGGTGTGTTCCATCACCCAGGGCGCGATTTTGCGCTGGGCGGATGCTTGAGATTCCTGACGGGACGAATAAGCGGACGTGATTGGTTTACTGATCAAAATCACCGCTGCGCAAATGAGGCAGAGTGCGATGAGCAGGCGAAGTTTCATGGTTTTCCTCCAGGCTATTGGTTATCGGTGTGATTGTTTCCAAGTAGTCGGGCAAAAATTTGTCGGCTTCCATTTTCCATTTTCCATTTTGGATTTGTCATTTGTCATTGTCCGAAACCGCTGTTTGCCCAATGAAAATGACAATTGGAAAACGGTAAATGGAAAATGAAAAAAGCGGTTACTCCGCAGAAGTTTTGCCCATCTGCTTATTGCTGACTGTTATTGCTGACTAATGCGGGCGCAGTCTAGCCGCTGTGATGGCAAAGAAAAAGGGAGCAGCCGCAGATAAAGACTGTCGCTCCCGGTTGAGATTGCGCTTTGGAATCCTCATCAAGGTTTGGTTGGAGTTCCCGCCGGTTCGGGAGTTTTCAGTTCTTCCTTTTTGGCTTCGACGTTGAAGCGTTTGTAGTCGCCGTATTTGACGGTGGCATTGAATCGAACGCCGGCCAGCATCAGAACGCGCGCCGTGAAATTGAATTCGGCGTAAGAGGGCAGCCAGATTTCGTTGTTGAATCGCTCCTGTTCCAACACAAAGCTGCCGCCGGGTTTGAGCGTGGCCAGCACGCCGCCGCCTACTTTGAGTGCGCTCGCCATCCAGGCTTCGATGCGCACCATCTGCAAGTCTACGGGGGTAACCCACACCGCGCCGGAGAATTTTTGCAGCACGTCGAAATCGTATTTTTTCGGCTTGTAGCTCGGATTCGGCTCGAAGCGCGCCAACATTCGGCAATCACCACCGGATCGTTGCCGAGCGCTTTCCACAATTCTTTCAAAATCGAAGGCATGGTGGTTTGTCCGGCCAGGCGGTTGAATTCCGCTTGCAATTGCTCGCCGGTGACGGGCTGATGCCAAAACGTGTCGAGCGCCCGCGACATTTGCAGCGACTCTTCAACTTTGGCCAGAATTTGCGCCGGCGGCATCACTGCGTCCAGTGCGGGTTTGGCAGCGCGATTCGTTTCCGGCCAGATGCGATGACGTCAATAAACCGTTTCTATGGCCAGTTGATAAGCGATGCGCTCTTTGAGTGTTAATTGTTTGTCCGCTTTGACTGCGGAAATGCTTGAGGGCAAGGTCTTCGCCGCAACGGAGTGCCTGCTTACTTGAACGGCGAAAACAAACAACAGGCTCAGCCCTAAAACCAAGCTCATAACAACGTCATTTTGCGCGGCGCGGCGCGCAAAACGCTTGATCGGCTCGAAGCCGAAGACCGCCTGGGCGTGGTGTTGCTGGCGCGGCCTTACCACAACGATCCGGGATTGAATCACGAAATTCTGGGAGAGTTTCAGAAACTCGGCTATTCGGTTTTCACGATGGATTCGTTGCCGGTGGATGAAGACATTCTGCGGCGATTGTTCGACGAAGAAGTGCGGGCCGGCGTCATCAAGCACCCGCAGGATATTTCCGACGCCTGGAAAAACTCTTATTCCGAAAACACCAGCCGCAGGATTTGGGCGGCCAAGTACACGGCGCGTCATCCAAATCTGGTTGCGCTGGAACTTTCGTCGTTCAAATGCGGCCACGATGCGCCGATTTACACAGTGGTAGAAGAGATCGTGCAAAACTCCGGCACGCCATATTTCTGTTTCAAAAACATTTGCTCCCACCCTGAATATCGGCGTGATCTTCGGCACGGCCTGCGTATAGGTAAACCAGTTCGCCGCCGGAGGATTTTTTTGTTTGAGGTTGGCGGCCCGGATAACGCGCCGCGCCGTGTCCTCTCGGTTCAATGAAAATCAGGGGATGGTTCGCGTCCATCCCGATTGCTTCGCATATTTTGGCGCGGGCTTCGCGCGGGCAGTATTTCAGAAAACGGTTGTGCGCAATTGTCTCGACGAATTGCACGACGACGGCGCTGAGTTTGTCGCCGCGTTTTTCGGCCACCAGACAGCCTTCCAAATCGTTTTCGTGAGACAGCGCAATCTCCATGGTTGAACCGCCGGACGGTTCCTGCCCGTCGCGACGCTGATTTTCTTTGGACAGAAAAACCTCAAGCGCGGAAGGCTTCAGTCCGCTCTTGTAATCGCGCGGATGGAAATAAGCGTAATGATGGAAATAAGCGTAATGGATGAAGTAATGCGTGGCCGTTTCCGTGACCGAATAGCAAATGCAGGCGCGCAGCGGGAAGGACGCATCATCCAGGTTTCGCCAGTTGTTGTCGCCCTTCCAATCGCCGTCGAAATCGAAGTTGGTGATGTCATCCGAACGCGGGTTGTCGCCCAAGCCTTGATAACACACCGGCGCGAATTGCGCGGCGATTTGTTTGTCGGTCTGCCGGTTGTTTATCTGACGAGCAGGGGCTGGCGCTGGAACCAACGTCACGGCAAAGAGCGTGATGAAGAATACTGTGCGCATTTTCTTCAGCGCCTCTTCACGGTGAAGCGGAATTCCTGTGTGAAGGCTTCGTCGCCGCCGAGCGGTTTGATCTTCACGCTGTAGCCGGATTCCGACAGTAGATGGGCTGGCAATCGGAGAACGATTTTGTTAAGCGTCGAACCGCGCTGCGGCGAGAGAGATTCCCATGACTGCAAAGTTTTGTTTGTTTCGGATTGGAGCGTGGCCGAATAACGCGCGGCTCCGCTATTCATCAATTCCAATTCCAGACGCACCGTTCGCGCCTCCCTGGGAATGTTCAGGAGCGGAAAGTCCGCGCCCGATCTCAATAATTGCGCGGGAATAAAGAAAGTGGCGACCGTTGACTGATTTCGTTGAGGCGTGGCGGCGGTTGGCGGCGTTGGCGACGGGCTGTTCGCCGGTTGCGGAGTTGATGGGATGGGAGAAGTTTCTTCGCGGTGAAGCGCTACCTGATTCGAATCGGGCGGCGGCGTTTTTTTCCATTGCCAAACAAACCAGAACACGGCGGCAACAAGCAGGCCCGCGCTCAGCGTGGCGACTTGAAAAGGTCTGCTGCTCAGCCAGGTCAAAATCAGTGACCACGGGGAAACCGGCTGCGACTCAATGGCCGCGCCGGTTTCCGCCGGATTGTTCTCCGGCGCTACAGAAGCTGCGTAACTGAACAGCGCCCGCTCGTTTTCAAACATTTGGCGCAACGTCGGCGAACGGTTCAATCTGTTTTCAAATTGCGCGCGTTCTCCTTCGGAAAGTTTACCGGAGAGGTAAAGTTCGGAGAGGTCGGCAAAAACGGCCCAGATTTCGGTCACGCACTGAGGATCGGAAAAATAACGTTCTTCCAGGCGAGTTTCTTGTTCGCCGGTTAAATTGCCCAGCAGGTAATCTTTGATGTGTGAGGCGGATATTTCTGTCATTGATTTCCCAGTTAATTCAATTCTTCGCTGCGCACGTCAATCGCCTGCATTTCGATATGGTGAAGGCGAAAAAATATGACGCGCCTTTTTCCAGGCAGCGGTGAAAGCGCCAGCGGCATTCAACGCGATTTCAGGCATTGCTCAATACTTGAACCCAGTTTGATTCGTAAACGCGCCAAACGGTGGCGTAACGAATCCAGCGAAATGCCCAGGGC